>CAZUAM010000325.1:0-8265 GCA_964618095.1 uncultured Planctomycetaceae bacterium
GTTCTCGATAAACAGCAGATCGACGGCCTTTAGGTCGAGATCGGCGATGGCGGCGGCGATCATGCTGGCGTCGAGGTGGCAGGCCCCCTGGGTGTTGATCTGGACCACCGGCACACCCAGCTTCTCGATCCGCTCGGCGTCGATCGAGCCGGCGATGTCGCCCTCGATCACCGCCGGCCGGGCCCGGCCCTTTAACGCCGCAAGCAGTGCCTCCAGCAGCGTGGTCTTGCCCGCCCCGGGTGAGCCCACTAAGTTGACACCGAAGATGCCCGCGGCGCCGAGCTTGGCGCGGTTCTCTTCGGCGAGCTGGTCGTTGGCCTTGAGGATCTTCGTAGCAGCCACGATTTTCATGATCTAGTCTTCAATCTCAATGCTTTGAAGCAGCAAGTCCCGCCCTCCTTCGAGCGTGATTTGCATGCTGCCGCACGCGGGGCAGCGAACCGTAAGCTCGTCGATTTCCACCTGGGCGTTGCAGGTCCGGCAACGACAGGTTGCCTGGGGCTCGCTAATGTGCAGTTCGGCGTCCGCGACCAGCGTGTCGGGGGAAAGCAACTCGAAGGCAAAGCGAAGCGAGTCGCAACTGACGCCCGAAAGCCGGCCGACGCTCAGGTCCAGGCGTCGAATCCGGCCCGACTCGCCGCAGCGGTCAACCTCCCGCTGTACCTGTTCGATCAGGGCTTCGCAGATGTATACTTCGTGCATGACGTTCTGTTGACGCCGGCGGGCTGGCGCCGGATCGTCTGCGGCCGGGCCGCAAGCGGCATCAACCCGAATCCAGTGCCTTGATTACCGCTTGGACTGCGCCGGGTACGGCCTCCCGGACGGCGGGAGTACACTCCTCGGAAAAATTGAGCACGTCTTCGGCCTCGATGCCGATCAGGAGGATGTTTTCATTGGCCGGCAGGTGCATCTCGGCCCGGCGGCCCAATTCCAGCGCCGTGGAGAGATTGACGTCGTGGGCCGAGGCGCTTCGCTGGGTGGGGATGGCATCGGGCGTCAGGTGATGGATGGTTCCGGGCTGGGCACCGGTACAGATGGCGTCGACGATGATCGCCCGATCGTAGCCGATCATCCGCTCCATCAGTCTCAGCCCACCCCAGTATTGCTCGTCCACGTCCACCTCGGGCCGGTCGGCCAGCAGCAGTTTCAGTTCGGTCGCCACGTGCAAGCCCACGCTGTCGTCGCTCACCAGCGGATTGCCGAGTCCAAGAACAAGCGTTTTCATGTGCCCACTGTCCGTTTGGCGGCTGGCGGCCTCCGACCGGTGTGGCATCTTCGATGTCGCACCGAACGGTCGGGCCGCGGAGGCGGATTACTACTGGGGCTGCTCGCCCATCGAAACCACCGCGGTGCGCTTCTCCAAATCCAAGGTGAGCACGATGTGATCGCCGATCCGGGCGCCGCGCTCGCGGAGAAACGCGCCCAGGCCCCAGGCGCGGCCGTCCTTGGTGGCCAGGGTGCCGATCTTCTCTCCCTGGGGGCTGAGCAGGCCGAACCGGCCGCGGACGACCTTCTTCAACGCGGCCGGCACGGTGATCACCGCATATGTGCTGGCCGCCTTCGAGAGCCGGTAACTCAGCCAGATTTTGCCGTCTTCGGTGCGGCCGTGGCTGTCCAGCACGCGGTGTGCCTGCCGCTTGGCGCGGCGGGCTGAGATCAGCTCATCGACCTCTTGCTGCGAGACCTTGGCCCCCAGCAGCCCGTACACGCTGTGGCCGAGCTGCACGATCACCGGGGACCAGGAGACGAAGGCGTGGAAGCTGAAGCGGTTCATGCCGCCGGCCACGCAGAGGTCTTCCATGGTGCCGCGTTCCATCACCGGGCCGTGTTGTTTGAGCACGGCCACGAGTTTGGCCTCCACGCCGGTGAGTGATGTTTTCCAGTCGCGGCGGGGATCGGAGATGATCCGGTCCCCCTCGACCCGCACGTCGGGTGTCTGGCGGCAGAACTCCAACAACACGTTTTCCGGCGGCGGGTCTTTCCACAGCCGGCGGTTGCGTCTCATCGCCTCGCGCATCTGCGAAACGGTCACTTCGCCGGCCACCGCCAGGATCTTGTCGATGGCCTTCGGCAGCCCGTGCTTGGCAATCGGAAACAGCCGGAACCAGCCCGACTCCGCGTCCAGCCATAAAAACCCCTCAATCAACAACACCGTTTGGGTGACCAACTCCGGCCCCACCCGCCCGGGAAACTTTTCCGAAACCATCCGCTCGATGCCCGCCACCGTGGACAGCCCGTGGAAATACGTCTCCTTCTTGGCCAGATCGACGATTGCCAGCGTGGCGTCTACCTGGTCGTGCCGAACCGCCAGACGGGCGTTGTCGACCTTCACGATCTTGAAGGAAAGGGGCCTTTGGAGCAGCTTGGCCCCCGTGGCCACGCCTTCCAGAGAGATGCCGATGGCCGTCAGCCGCTGCTGGGCCAACTCCGCCTCGATCTTGTGGGCCGGGCATGGCAACCGCTGGTCGACCAGGACCAAGGTCCGGTCCATCACCGGCGCCAGGATCATCGAAATGTTCTTGTGCCTCCTGGTCAGCTTGGCGCAAACCTGCCGAATCCGTTCGCGGGTGATCCCGAACCGGGTGCCGATCTCGGTCAGGGTATGCTGCCGGCCGTCCGCCCAACCGTAGTAGCCGATCAGAATCTGCCGGTTGCGCTCGTAGGGCGTCGATCCGAAGATCTGGATCAACTCCTCTTCCAGCGTCAAGTCGGACATGCCCTCGATCCGTCCGGCCAACTGCCGTAGCTGCTCGATGAGGTAGGATGGGTCGGGAGGGTCCTGGGTGCGAAGGAGCAACCGCTTGGCGAGTTCACCGGCGGTGTGGGCCTCGATGTCGAGGGCGCAGATCAGTGAAGTGAAGCGGGGATCCTCACACCGTGCCCGCCCCGCGTCGGGCAGCTCCGCCAGCCGCTTCGCCGCCGCCGTCAACTCTTCCGAAAGCACCAAGTCCTCCCTGCCCGCCTCCCTCTGCTGCACGCCCCCTGCGCGCGGCGATTCCAGCGCGGCAAGCAGATCGACCAGGCACCGCGGGCCAAACGCGCGAATCGCCAGAATCTTTCCGATCGTGTAGTCGCCCAGGGCAGCAAGGTTCTCGTCAAATCCCTCTCGTGCAAGGCACCGGCGGGTACGGTTTTCCAGCCGGAGGTCTTCCAGCCTGATTCCTTCCGGGGGTCTGGGGAAATGGCGGCGCTCAAAGACCTTGCGGGCGTGATAAGTGGCCGTCCGGTCAACGATGATCTTGGAAAGGTCGACGATACCCTCCGCGGGGAATCGTTCCCAGGCGGTCTCATCCAGGTCACACAGCCTCAGTTCGGCATCGCCCGCCGCCGGCCGCAGCCGCTTGGGAACCGGCTCGGTGAGCAACTCCCGGAGCGTGTTGGGCGCGATGCGTTCTCCGGGCCGCGGGTAGCGGTTCGTCACCCTAGGAGTCGCCATTTCCTGATCCTCCCGACCCAGCCGGTATGCACGCCTAGTCTTCGCATTGTACTTAAGACTGCGACTGTTGAAAAGGGGCCGGCAGAAAATGGAGGTATCGGGGGGTAGCCGGAGGTGAATTGCGGGGGCAACAGGCCACCAGTCTGGCAGAAAACAGGGCTCTCCGGGACCGGCGCCCCCCACAATGCGAAGCCCGGGAGGGACTTGAACTTGGGTGGCCACTCCCGAGAGCGGTCGCCGCAGACGATCCACTGCCGGTCACCCCGGCGGCCAAGTGAGGCGCCGGCCCGCCAGCACGTGGAAGTGCAGGTGCATCACTTCCTGCCCGGCGTCGCGGCCGCAGTTGGTCACCACGCGATACCCGCCGGAGAGACCCAACTCGGCGGCAATCTTGCGGATCGCCGCGAACAGGTGACCAACCAGCGTCCCGTCTTCCTCGGCCACGTCGTCGATCGAGGGGATCTCTTTCTTGGGGATCACGATCAGATGGGTGGGTGCCTGGGGGTTGATGTCTTCAAACGCCAGGCAGAGATCGTCCTCGTAGACGATCTTGGCCGGAATCTCCCGGTCGATGATCCTCTTGAAAACCGTCTTTTCGGCCATCGGTTCAGCGCTCCTGTTCGGGCAGTTTCCGCGATAAGTCGAATCTGGACGCACGGCGCGCGGCCTGCGGAGGTTGACGGCAGACAATTCATCCACTGTCGGCCACCTGCGGTCTGCCAGTCGGCGGCTACCCAATCTGGTCCAAGGGGATGGCGTCGTCTACCAGCAGCACGGGGATACTGTCGATGATCGGGTACAGGAAGGTCTTGTCCTGGCGGACCAGTCCCCCCTGGACGGTCTTCCGGACCCATTGTCCGGCGCGGTTCTTGATCTGCCCGGCGGTAATGGCTCGGTTGAGTCCGGCCACCAACTCCTCGTCGGCCACACAGAGGGGGGTGTGGTCCAGCGGACAGACGAGGATCTCCAGCAGTTCCTTGTCGATCATACGTTCCGCCTCCAGGTCCGGGGGAGGTGCCCTGCACGGGCCGCGGCAACCGCTCCGCCGGCACCGGTCGAGTGTCCAAGGAATTAGTTCGCACCGTCACATTCGCTGATAGCCCCGCCCGGCAGGGTGGGGTTGCACGCGTCGGCATTCCGGGCGGGGCTGGTCTGCCAAAGTGCGCAGTTGTGTGTCTTGAGAACCCCTAAGATGCCGCATCCCTTCCGGAGATGCAAGCCCTGACGGGACGGTCAGATTATGCGGGCTAATGGAATCGTATCGGGGAGTCCGATGAAGAGAGAATGGTTTGCGTCTTTTTTTCTTGGCGCCGCATGGGCCGGCGGCGCGAAACGTGCCGGAGTGAGAAGATGCTCAGTCGCCAACTCCTTGCTGCTGCGGTAGTTATATGTCTCGTCGGTGCCCCGTCTGCCGCAGCGGACGAAGTACGCTACTACGAGCAGGACGGCACCACCTATCGGGAAACCCGACGGATCATCCGTCGTCCGATCTGTGAAACCCAGTTCCGCTCGTCCAGCCGCACGATCTACCGGGAGGAACAGACCTCCGAGCTTCGCGAAACGCTTCGCACCTGGTGGTCGCCCGTGACCGAGTACCGTTGCGAGGCCCATTGGGTGGGACGGTGGAACCCGTTTGCCGATCCCTACCTGGCCTATCGCATGGTGCCGCGGACCAATTGGGAGCATCGCACGGATGTGGTCCAGGTCCCGGTCACCTGTCGCCGCCTGGTGCCGGAAACCCGTTCCGTCCAGGTGCCGGTGACTACCCGGCGAATGGTCACCGAGGAGGTGATCACGCGGGTGGCGGTCGGTGGCGGTCGGCCGGCGACTCCGCCGATCCTCTCGCCCACTCCCACCTTGTCCCGGCCGGAGCAGATCGGCGGGGTGGCCCGTTTGGACAAAGACCCGCCTCGCCAGGGCGTCAGTACGGCGTGGAGGCGATCTGTCACCACGCGATAGGCCGCGGCGATGCCCGGGGGCCCCGGCGGCGCGTGGACGCCGCGAGAAGCGCCGCTGAGAATCTAGTGCCTTGTCAAGTTTCGTTTGACGGGTTTGTAGTGACTGCATTGATGCGGTCCAGACTGCAGCCGGACCCGATGAATCGGGTCACTACGAACCACGAAACCTGCCATTTGAAATCTGACAAGGACTAGTCAATCCTGACGGCCGACTGGCGGGCGGTCCGCGTGCGGGACCGGGAGCGGCGAAGGGGCTTCGACGTGCCCCATTTCTTGGTGAGTGTCTCGAAGACCTCGGGCGACTCGTAGCGGATGATGTTGTTACCTTCAGGCATGGGGCCGATCAGCCCGCGGAAGACCGGCAGCCCCCGCAAACCCAGGTCCGTGCTGCAATCGTCCACGCCGACCTGCGAGTGACGCTTCAGCAGCGCTTCCTGATTGTCGTAGTCGCGGATGCGGATCTTGCCGTCGGCTCCTCGGGTGACGACTCGGAAGGTGTCCTTGTTCATCTGGCTCGTCCTCGGTGGGCCCCAAAAGGTGTATCGCCTTCGAGACTACCCGACGTATCGGCATCTGTACGGCCCCCCGGCGCAGCTATTCTGCCGTGCCCGACACAGTGCTGGCAGCCCCAAGAACCGGCATATCAAGCACCGCAGCCAAGGTCGCTACCAACGCTTCTGGGGCCGGCGTATGCTGGAGGGGCTGGCTCAGTTTTTCGGGTTGGAGGCGGCCGCGGGGATCGATTCTTCCGCAGATGCGTGCCGTGCGGTTTGCAGCAATTCCCCCACCGCCGCCCGCCGCCAATCGGCCACCGGCGACTTGAAATCTCCCGCCCCCTCGGCTAGGCTAACGGTGCCCTCGCTATTGATGCTCAGAAAGATAATGCGACATGCCGTTTAGCGGCCGACGGTACGTCGGCCCGGGTAAAACGCCCCCGTCGCCGTACCGGCGACGGCTAAACGATGTAACATTGGCTTTCTGAGGCTCAATAAGGGCCCGCCGTCCCAACGACTATTCGAACGTTGTAATAAGGAGACCAGCGATGAACCGCCGCACGAACCGCCGTCGTTTTCTCAGAAATACCGCTCTGGCCGGGGTAGGCATCTACGTGGCCGGCACCGGCAGGACGGCGCAGTCTGCCGTGGGCACACAGTCTGCCGTGGGCACACAGGGCCGCTCGCCCAATGAAAAGCTCAACATCGGCATCATCGGGGCCAGCGGCCGCGGGGGATCCAACACCGGGGCCGTAAGCAGCGAGAACATCGTCGCCCTGTGCGACGTCGATGAGAACCGGCTGGAAGGGGCCGCCAAGCGATATCCCAAGGCCAAGAAATACATCGACTGGCGCAAGCTGCTCGATCAGAAGGACATCGACGCCGTGGTCGTGAGCACCACCGACCACACCCACGCCCCGGCCTGCGTCTGGGCGATGAACCGCGGCATGAGCGTCTACTGCGAGAAACCGCTGGCGCATTCGAGTTACGAAGCCCGCGTGGTGCAGGAAACATACAACAGGAACAAGGACAAACTGGCCACCCAGATGGGCACCCAGATCCACGCCACGCCCAACTACCGCCGGCTGGTCGAGCTGGTGCAGTCCGGCGCGATCGGGCCGGTCCGCGAGGCCCACGTCTGGTGTGGCCGCAGAGGGCTCCCAGACAAGCGCGCCGTCCGGCCGAAGGAGGAACCCCCGGTGCCCAAACACCTGCACTGGGACCTCTGGTTGGGTCCGGCGCCATGGCGGCCCTATCACCCCGATTACCTTCCGGGCTGCATGAGGTGGGAGCAATGGTGGGACTTCGGCAACGGGTGCATCGGCGACATGGGAAGCCACCTGATCGACCTGCCGTTCTGGGCGCTGAAGTTGCGCGATCCGCTGAGCGTCGAGGCCGAGGGCGCGCAGCTTCGGGCCGAAACGTATCCGGAGTGGCTGATCGTCCACTGGGAGCACCCCGCCCGCGGCGACATGCCACCGGTCAAGCTGCATTGGTACGACGGCATCCAGCGGCCCAAGGTCGAAGTCCCCGGCCATGACATCAGCTCTTGGGGCCAAGGCCTTCTGTTCATCGGCGACGAGGGTATGCTACTGGGCGATTACGGCAAGAAGATCCTGGTGCCCGAAGAGAAGTTCAAGGATTTCAAGCCGCCCGAACCGTGGATCGAGCCTTCCCGCGGCCATCACGCGGAATGGCTCCACGGCGCCAAGACCGGCGCGCCGACGCTCTGCAACTTCGACTATTCCGGCAAGCTGGTCGAGCACAACCTCCTGGGCACGGCGGCTCTCCGGGCAGGCAAGAAGCTCATCTGGGACGCCAAGACCATGAAGGCCACGAACTGCCCCGAGGCCGACCAGTACATCCGCCGCAAGTACCGCGAGGGCTGGACCCTGGAAGGGTAGAAAGAGGGCCGGAATGACGGCCGAAGCCGGGAGCCTCTGGTGGTTTGGGGCAGCAAGAATCACTGCTAGCCGGGACGCAACGCGTCGCGGGAATCCCTCGCAGGAGTCATTTTACGACGCCCTTCTCCCTGGTTCAGACCGCGACGCGTTGCGTCCCGGCTCAATGGTCGCGTTCCGGGAACGTGACCTACAATTTCCCGGAACTCTCTCCGGTGGTGCGTCGTCTAACCAGGGGAGATTGGCGGATGATGACCGACCGTGCGCGATTCTACTGAAATGGGAGGGGACCTGGGCATGCAAAGAGGCGGGCTCTGGATTTCGTTGGCGTTGTTGATCGTTCCGGCTCCGCAAGCCCCGGCCGCTGTGGACCTAGTGACCGTCCCTCGCCGGGAGGGTACCCAGCTCACCATCTACAACTCCGAAGACATCACCATGGTCCGCGAGCACCGCCTGCTGACCGTCAAGCAGGGTGT
>CAZUAM010000326.1:0-8233 GCA_964618095.1 uncultured Planctomycetaceae bacterium
AAACGCGCAACAATACAACCTGCACCGACTTAGAGTTTTTCCTCAGCCCACCCCCAGGCTGCGGGAGCGGTTTCACATGCAGGCATTTTGGGGCAGAGCACTCTGTCGGTCAAACGATTATGTACCGACGAAGATCTCGCCGACTCGGCAGCGAAAACCGGGGACGGTATCCTCTCCGGTGAGTTCGTCGTTTTCGGTCAGCATCTTGATGTCGGTCGCCGAGCGGTAGACGGTCACGGTTCGCCACTTCGGATTGACGACCCAGACCATGCTCGCGCCGGCATCCAGCCAGGCCTTGACCTTGTCGTCAACCGCGCTGACGGTGTCGTCGGGAGATACCACCTCCACGGCCAGGTCCGGCGCGCCCGGCCAGAAGGCTTCCTCGGGCGGGCTAGCGGGAAAGCGATCCTTGTGGATGAAGGCGATGTCCGGCGCACGCACCGTGTCCGGATCGCGAGCCAGAAGAAAACCCGTCTCGGCGAAGAAGATCTCCCCGAGTTCATGTTCGACGATGTGGTGGCCCAGTAACGAATGAAGTCGGCCACCAACGGCTCCGTGCTTCCAACCGGCGGGCGTCATTTTCTTGAGCTCTCCCGCGACCAGCTCGTACCGATGGCCGTCATCCGGCATCCGCAACAGTTGATCGGCTGTGGCGGGTGTTGTGGTGCTCATAAAACTGCCTTCTGATGGTGGCTCGGCCTTCGCCCAGCCGGCGACCGCTCCCATCAGTCCACTGTTCAAATCGCCGGTCGGCGCAGACCTACCCACTACGGTTATTCTACCACAAACGCAAACGGCCGCAATGCCACACTCCGCAGAGGCGCGGCGGGCATGATTGCCACTTCGGCTCTCAATCTCTCGGTGCCGGTTGCAGTTCCGGCTTGATCTCTTGCCTGGTGCGAACGTAGGCACCGCAGGTCATCACAATCAGTGCAAGTCCCACCAGCAGAATGATGCTGCCGATGACGGTCCGGGTCCAGTTCCGGTCCTCGACGTAGCCCCAAAATGTTCCAGATCATGGCGGAGACCGTGGTGACGGCCACCAGCACCAGGGGGATACTGGCAAACCAGTGCCACGTTTTCCTCTTCAGCAGATAGATGGCCACGGTCTACGAAGTTGAACCGTGCCTCAGTTTACCAATAGCTCCGGCTAACGCAGCACGGCGGCAAGATGCGCGCACGCCGCATTGGATGGAGCGTCAGGACCATCGACGGCCACGACGCAACCGCACTAAGGGGCGAACGATAAATAACTTCCCGTTTTCTTGTGGGAGGCGACTCTGTCGGCGACAAACGTGCGGCAATGCGCAGTCGCCGACAGAGTCGCCTCCCACAACTTATTCTTCGGCCGCTCCTAAGGCGCAACTTCCTTTGCTTTGTTTAGCCGCCGACGGCACGTCGATGACAACGTCGCCCCGGGCCACGCCGTACGGCCAGCGCCTAAACGGGGATGGCGGCATGGCGATGCAGTCGGAATTCGGCAAGCCGCATCTGGAACAGGGGGCAACCGGCTGCGGGCCGGTTGCCCCTGGTTTCGATCAGGTCGAAACTAGCTCCGACGCCGCCGACGCCCCACGGCGGCGACCGGCCTTGACGACGTACCTCCGCGGCAATCACGCGGTGCGCGACGACCGGTGGCGTTACATCCGCTACGCGGACGGCGGGGAGGAACTCTACGACCACCGGACCGATCCCAACGAATGGACCAACCTGGCCGGCGATCCTCGCTACAGCCGGGTTAAGGCCCGGCTGGCCCGCTGGCTGCCCCAGCGCGACGCACCGACGGCGCCCGGCAAGTCGGCCTTCGAGTTCGATCCGCGTACGTACCGCTGGCGGAAGAAGGGCCCCAAGCCGTGATCTAGAGCCGATCAGCCCAGCGATAGAAGGTCGACCTAGAAACCCCTTCTTGAAGGCCGAAAACGTCTACTGATAAGCGGCTCGCTTTGTAACTATCCAGCCGTTCTTGCCAGTCCAAATAGTCATCGAGTTCGCTAGGCGGCCGTCCCATCACGTGTCTCCCAAGAGTGCTGTACGCCAGCACTAAAGCCTAGCGCAGCGAAGCCGCAGCCAAAGTAGCCGTCTCGCTCCGCGAGACGAAGCGGCAGCAGGCAGGACGCCGCCTCCACGGACGGGCCTCATCTCGCGGAGCGAGATGGCTACTTTGAGGATGTTTCCTCAATCCTGAGAACTAATGGCATACACGACCTGGCAAGTATGGATTCGCCGAACGCTTACGCCTCTCACGGGTAAATGGGACATAGATTCTTGAGACGGCTTTTGGGGACTGACAGTCCGTGTGGGACCGCCGTGGTCGGCTGCTGCCGGTCTTGTCCCGAGATAGGAACCAATTTCGAGACTTTTGATGTTACGGCAGGGAGCGGCTGTGAGGCTGCTCAGATGTTCGTCGTGCTGGATTCCAACCCTTTCGTCACGTCGCAAAACACGTACGTGGATTACGTATTTGCGTCTTCCCAGGATTCCCTCCATGGTCTAGGATAAATGGCATATTGAGGCGATCCGCTGGCCCTTTCATCGATCAGGACTCAACGCTCCGTCCCGCGCCATGCCCGCCACAAAACGCGTCGCACTGCTTTTACCTCAGGACATCGGCTACAGTCGAGCCGTGTTGGGCGGCATCCAGGAATATGCCGTGGCAAGACCTCACTGGATATTCCGCGATGCGCCGCCGACCTGCGACGTGCTTGCGCCGCTGCGCGAATGGAAGCCGCATGGCATAATCGCGTTGTTATTTGATCCGGACGTCGCGCTGGCCTTGAAGCGAATGCGTAAGCCAGTCGTCAACACCACCAGCACGCTCGATCTTCCCCGGATGCCGCTGGTGGAGAACGACCACGAGGCGATCGGCCGGCTGGCCGCCGAGTACTTCCTGCGGCGGGGGTTTCGCAACTTCGGCTATTTCGGCAGCCGTTGGATGGGATCGTCCAAGGCGCGCGAAGATTCGTTCCGACAAGTCGTCGAGGCTGCCGGTCATTCGGTGTCGAGCTGCCACGCCGACTACCTGCCACGCCCGGCCCTTGCGGACAGTTGGGTCCAGGTCGATCGCCGGATCGACGCCTGGCTTAGCGGGCTTCGCAAACCCGTCGCCGTCTTTGCCCAGAACGACGTCCCGGCCCGCGATCTGGCCGATCGCTGCCGCGAGTTGGGGCTTAGCGTTCCGCACGAAGTGGCGCTAATGGGCGTCGATAATGACGAGCTGGAATGCCATTTGTGTCACCCGCCGCTGACCAGTATCGCGGTGCCCGGCCGGCGCATCGGGATCGAGGCCGCACGCGTTCTGGACGAGATAATGCAGGGCCGCAAGCCGCAGCCGGTTCACCGATTCATTGCGCCGGTTCGAGTGGTTGCCCGGCAGTCGACCGATACGCTGGCCGTCGAAGATGAGGTGGTCGCGTCGGTGCTCCGCTTGATTCACGAACGGGCGACGGCCGGTTTGACGGCGGGCGAGATTGCGCGACACCTGAGCATCTCGCGGCGGCAGATCGAACGACGATTGCGCGAGCAACTCGGCGTCACGCTGCTGGAAGAGATCCGTCGCGTTCGCGTCGAGCGGGCCAAGCGGCTGCTGGCCGAAACCGATTGGGCCATGCCGCAAGTTGCAGCCGGGTCGGGATTCGGCGATGCCCGACGGCTCTCGGTGGTCTTCAAGGACCAGACCGGGCAAAGTCCCTCGCAGTTCCGCCGCGCCCTGCATGGCCGACCCGGCTGCGATTAGCCGGGCGTTTCCTCCCGAACTGGCGAAAGTCACTCAAGTGCGGATGTCGCAAAATGGATAAATGTTTCCGCAATAACGCGCAGCATGGCCGGCGAGCTTGGCTTCCAATAGGGAAGAATGAGAACCTCAAGGTATGAGGAATAAATCCACCACGAACACCCTAACGAAACGGAGACTACCCATGCGATCGATGAAGACGTTTGCCTTGCTGGCACTTCTGGGCGGAACTTCGCTCCAAGCGGCGGAGACCGACGTTCTGATTGCCGATTTCGAGGGCAAGGACTATGGCGATTGGAAAACGATGGGCGAGGCATTTGGAGCAGGCCCGGCTCAAGGGACGCTGCCCGGGCAGATGCACGTGAGCGGTTTCCGCGGCAAGGGATTGGTCAGCTCATATCTGGGGGGCGACGGCACGCAAGGCACGCTCACCTCGCCGCCGTTGGAGATCCGCAAAGACTTCATCAACTTTCTGATCGGCGGTGGAATGCACCCGGGCAAGACGTGCATGAATCTGCTGGTTGACGGCAAGGTGGTGCGAACGGCCACCGGCCCGAACGACCGCCCCGGCGGAAGCGAAATGCTCGATTGGGCCAGTTGGGACGTGAAGGACCTGCGCGGGAAGAAGGCTATCCTGCAAATCGTGGACAACCAGACAGGTGGCTGGGGACACATTAACGTTGACCAGATCGTGCAGAGCGACAAACAGGCGCGATCCGCCGTGAGCGAGCGATCGCGCGAGATCGTGCTCGACAAGAAGTATCTGCTGTTTCCCGTCAACAACGGGGCCAAGCCGTGCCGCATGAAAATTACGATCGATGGTGGGATCGTTCAGGATTTCGACATCAACCTTGCCACGGCGGACGTCGACTGGTGGGCCAAGCTCGAGATGTCGCGATACGCCGGCAAAACGGCCACCGTCAACGTCGATAGGCTGCGGGCCGACTCTCGGGGACTGGCGCTGGTCGAGGCCTCGGATACGCTCCGCCACACGCAACCGCTCTATGATGAAGCCCTTCGCCCGCAACTTCGCTTCAGCCAGATGCAGGGCTGGAACAACGACCCCAACGGCCTGGTCTATTACGACGGCGAGTATCATTTCTTCTGGCAAAGCAACCCCTTCGGCCCGAACTGGGCCAACATGTTCTGGGGGCACGCCGTCAGCAAGGACTTGGTCCATTGGAGAGAGTTGCCGGTTGCCCTTTACCCGCGGGTGATGGCTGCCGGTCATTGTTTCAGCGGCAGCGCCAACATCGACCACAACAACACGGCCGGCTGGCAAACCGGCGACGAAAAGGTGATGGTTGCCGCCTTCACCGATACGGCTCGCGGCGAGGCACTGGCGGTAAGCAACGACCGGGGACGCACGTGGAAATATATCGACGAGAACCCGATCATCAAGCACGGCGGACGCGACCCGAAACTGGTGTGGTACGAGCCGGGCAAGCACTGGGTGATCGCCGTGTACGATATCGTCGGCGCAAAAAGGACGATCGGATTCTACACGAGCAAGGATCTCAAGCAATGGGAATTGGGCAGCCGGTTCGAAGGGTTCCACGAATGCCCCGAGCTGTTCGAGTTGCCCGTGGACGGGGACGCCAAGAATAAGCGTTGGGTGGTTTACGGCGCCGACGCGGCGTACTACGTCGGCACGTTCGACGGCAAGACCTTTACGCCCGAGCATCTGCAGAAGCACCGCGTCCACCACGGCCCCTACTACGCTTCGCAGTGTTTCAGCCGCACGCCCGGCGGGCGGGTGATTCAGGTCGGTTGGGCACGGATCGACATGCCGGGCATGCCGTTCAATCAGGCGTTCAGCCTTCCGACCGAGCTGACGCTGAAGACCACGCCGGCGGGTATTCGCCTGTGTGCCGAGCCGATCAAGGAACTCGAGACGCTGCGGGGGGAGGCGCAAAGCGCCGACGGGCAAACGCTCGCACCCGAGAAACCGATCCGCGTCGAGACCGACGGACAATTGTTCGACGTCGTCGTGCAAGTACGACCCCGGGACGCCCAGGAGATCAAGCTGCAATTCGGCGGCAGTCAGGTGACGTACAACGTTCCGGCCGCCAAGCTTGACGGGATGCCCCTTCCGCTGGTCAACGGCAAGGTCAAGTTCCGCGTCGTGATCGACCGTCCGATGTACGAGGTCGTCGGCGGCAATGGCAACGTTTACAAGACCGCCTCGCGCAAGGACGGGGGCAAGGCGATCGACGCGATTCAACTCTCGGCCACCGGAGGCGAGGCAAGGATCGAGACCCTGAAAGTCTATCCGATGCAGTCGATCTGGAAGAAGTGAAACACGGCGGGACAGTTGATGTGGGTACTGCTGACCGTGCCGGAAACCAAAGGCGTGCCACTGCAAGACCTCTAGAAGAAGTTGCACGTTCAGTGAGCGATCAGTCCCCGGTCATTGTCGGTCTGGGTGAAATCCTTTGGGACGTTTTTCCCGACGGCCCTCGTTTCGGCGGGGCTCCGGCGAATTTCGCCTGCCACGTTGCCGCCTTGGGCGGCGATTCGCAGATCATCAGCGCGGTTGGCCGGGACGAACTCGGCGAGAAGGCTTCGACCGAGTTGCGCAACCGGCGGGTCGGCACTCGCTGTGTCCATCGTCACGAAGAGCGCCCGACCGGAATCGTTACAGTCTCGCTCGACGACGATGGTCATGCGTCTTATGAGTTCGCAGCCGATACGGCGTGGGACGCCTTGCCCTGGTCCGGGCAGCTTGCCCGACTGGCCGAGCGGACGTCGGCCGTCAGCTTCGGCACGTTGGGCCAACGAAGCGAATGTTCTCGCCAGACCATCCGGCGATTCGTCGCGGCCACGCCATCGACGGCGCTGCGGATCTTTGACGTCAACCTGCGACCGCCGTTGGTCAGCGACGCCGTCATCCTCGAATCGCTGGCCCTGGCAAACGTTGTGAAGCTGAACGACGAGGAGCTGCCGGCCCTGGCGGCGCTGTGTGCGTGGACGGGCTCCGACGTCGAGATCATGCAGGAGCTTGCCGATCGTTTCACACTGCTGGCCGTTGCATTGACGCGCGGGGCCGGCGGCGCCGTCTTGCTTCGCGCCGGCCAGGTAAGCGAGCACCCCGGCGTCGAAACCCACGTCGTCGATACGGTCGGCGCCGGCGATGCCTATACGGCCGTTCTCACTCTCGGCCTGCTCGAGGGGCGTAACCTCGACGCGATCAATCGCGGGGCCTGTCAAGTGGCCGCATTTGTCTGCTCGCAAAGCGGCGCCACGCCCCAATTACCCGACTGGCATAGGAGATTGTCATGAAGCGTTATCTGCTGGTAAAGACCTTCCTTGGTGTAGCTCTGTTCCTTGGACTTGCGTGCTCGGCTGAAGCGGCCGAAAAGAAGGTGAAGGTGTTTATTCTGGCGGGACAGTCCAACATGGAAGGCCATGGCATGCTCGGCAGCCTCGACCACCTGGGCACCCACCCCAAGTATGGGCACTTACTGAAGAAACTCAAAAACAGGGATGGTTCCTGGGCCACTCGCGATGATGTAACGGTCTACTGGAACAAAGAGTCGAAAAGGAAGAAACATGGTCCGTTGAGCACGGACTGGGGGGCCATCACGGGCGAATCAATCGGACCGGAGCTGATGTTCGGCACGATCGTGGGTCAGCGCTACCAGCAGCACGTCCTGCTGATCAAGACCGCCTGGGGCGGCAAGAGCGTGTGGTGTGATTTCCGCTCGCCGGGCGCCGGCGAGATGACCCCGGATGAGAAGCGGATCCTGAAACGGGACCACTGGCTCGAGCCGGGCCACTTCTACCGCAAGATGGTTTCAGAGATCAAGGAGTGTCTGGCAAACATCAACGACGTTGTTCCAGGGTATAAAGGTCAGGGCTATGAGATTGTTGGCATCGCCTGGTTCCAGGGCTGGAACGACTTCTGCGAGTGGCATCTCCAGTTGGACGGCCGGCGCGTCGGTATGGGCCTCATCGAGCGCTACCCGCACAATCTCGCGGCCATGTTTCGCGACCTGCGCAAGGACCTCGATGCGTCCAACGTGCCGATCGTGATCGGCGAACTGGGTGTCGGTGGTCGTGAGATGACCAACAGAGCGGAAAACCCGGATGATCACGAGGGGGTTGCCATGCTGAAATTCCGCAAGGCCCAGAAAGCCGTGGCTGATGACCCGTCGCTTGAGAACGTTACCTTTGTGCCTACCGCCGACTTCTGGGATACACGCTTGCAGGAGCTGCGCCGCCAGGCTGATGCGTACTGGAACGAAAAGCAGAAGCAGAAAATCCAGGATACGGACGATAACGTGCTGCCAACCAAAGAGCTGAACGATGAATACTGGCGCCGGGGCGGCCACTGGTACTGCCACTATAACGGCTCGGCCGCCACGTATTCCCTCGTCGGCTACGCGCTCGCGGAAGCACTCAACAAACCACAATAGCCTCTTGCAGGGAGAGCTCGCTCTCCGCTTGCAGGAAATCAAGACAGAAGGTGACCGCCATGAGTCGATTTATGGTTCATCCGAC
>CAZUAM010000327.1:0-8223 GCA_964618095.1 uncultured Planctomycetaceae bacterium
CAGACATCCTCCTTGATTTCAGGTGCGCGTCGGGAATTTTTTCACAGGCTCTGAGGCCTCTAGGAGGGCACCGCGACTGGAAGCGTTCCTTTGACCAGTTCGACGAGTTGGTCGAAGGCCTCCGGGTCGTGGACGGCTATCTCGGCCAGCATCTTGCGGTCCAGCCCGATCTTGGCCTGGTTCAGCCCGTAGACGAACTCGCTATAGCGGAGCCCGCGCTGGCGGACCGCGGCGTTGATGCGGATGATCCACAGCCTGCGAAACTGGCGTTTTCTTGTCCGGCGGTCGCGATAGGCGAAGGCCCCGGAGCGGAGCAGCGTTTCCTTGACAGAGCGCAGCAGGTTACCCCGCCCGCCGCGATACCCTTTTGCCTTGCGAAAGAGGCGTCTCTTGGCCCGGTTTCGGGCCGAACCCTTGGTGGTTCTCATGTTTGCCCTTCATCTCTCCGCGGGTTCAAGGCCCTCCCTCTTCTGGGGGAGCGTTGTCCTGCCCGTCCCGCGTGCCGACATCGGTCAATAACTCTTTCCGCAGAGGGCCTCGCGAATCCGCTTGGCTTCGACCCCGTCGACCGACGCAGTGCCGCGGAGGTTCCGCTTGCGTTTGTGGCTCATCCGAGAGGCCAGATGGCTGGTCCCGCTTTGGCGATGCCGCACCTTCCCCTTTGCGGTCACGCGGAAACGCTTTTTCGTCGCTTTGTGGGTCTTCTGCTTAGGCATAGCTCGACATCACCTCCCAATGCTCATCCGCCGCTAGCAAGAATCGTTATTATAAGCGATGTTTCGTCCGGGAAAAGGGGGACCGGGGCCACAGGCGGAAAACCGCACGGAAAGGCAATGCATCCCCTCGTGTGTGTCGCAATAGCCCCCTGTATTGAGCGGGTTTATTGCGTGGTTGTCCGAGAGCACCGCTTTCATCGTGGTGTTGATTGGGGTCGCACCAGGAGAATCGCTTGCCGCCCGGCCAACTCCACCCGCAGCCGGCCGGCTTGGCCGGCTGCGGCCGGTCGGATCTTGCCGGTGGCCGGATCCATCATCTGCCAGGCGCCCGAGCCGCCGGTTTCGAGCCGGCCGCGGTAGGGCCCCCGCGACACGTTGGCCAGCAGCAGGATGCGGCGTCCGTCCCGGAGGAATTGCCCCAGAGCGAGGTGCTCCGAGGCGGGGGAGATGCGGTAGGGGGGATCGAGCGTCTGGATCAACGAAGGTCCTGACTCTTTCCCCGGGGCCGGTGGCTGCATCACGACCCGGCCACCGTGCCGACGGAACCGCTGGGCGACGTTTGCGGCCGGTGGGGGGAGCTCGGTTCCCTCGGGCAGGATGACGGCGGAGTAGCGCTGGTCGTGGATCGCCAGCTTCCCGTCCGGCCGGACCTTGGCCGCGGCCAGGTGTTCGTGGTCGATCAGGGTGAAGGGGACTTGGCTCCGCTGCAGGAATTGCCCTAGTTGCATGAATGATCTTACGATGCGCTGTGCCCGCGGCGATTGCGACCCGAGCTTCAGCGGTTCGGCCACCGGCCGATACTCCGCCCAGAGGTCGTAGACGGGGTAGTAGAGCAAGACCTGCGGGTCCGGCCGGGCCGGCTCGAGCACGGCGTTGAGCCGGCCGATGTAGTCGCAGTAGGCCCGATATTCTTCGGGCGATCGGTCGGCAGTCCGATAGTAGAGCGTGAAGTCGGTCACCCCCCAGGCGGCTTGCCAGGCGGCGGTTGCCTGCATCTCGGCCAGATCGGCCGGGCCCCCGCCGCCCATCTTCTGGACAAAATCGCTGACCTCGGTCATCACCGGGCGCCGTCCGTTCAATACTGCGGCCGAGGCGGGCATGGCGGCCGTCAGCCAGCCGCTGTGAATTACCACCTCGGGGTCCGAAGAGAGCATGTCCAGCCCCGGCACGTCCATAAGCCCCAGAACCTTCAGGCCGTTTCCTTCCAGGGGGACGTGATGGATCAGCTCTTCCTCCCACAGGCTGTGTCCCGAGGATGCGATGCGGTGAGCGGAACACCAGCGGCCGATGGCCCCGAAATAGCGCTCGGCCACCAGTTCGCTCACCAGGGCCCAGAATTGCCGCCGGACCTTCCGGTCCTCGTCCGAGTCGCCCGCAAACAGACTTCGACGCCGGGGCATCAGGTCTTCGCCGTACCGCCGCCGGTACTGCCCGGCCAGATCGTGGCTCCAGGGCACGCTCGGCAGCGGCTTGACCGCCGGGTCGAGCGGGTCGATAACGCGGACGCCCTTGCGGACGTCCTCGGGCAACTGTCCCAGATTGACTGCCATCAGCGACGGCTCGTCGGTGAAGATGGCCCGAATTGTGCGGCCGAAATGGGGCTCAAGCCGCTCCCAATAGGCTTGGTGGGTCTGGGCGATGAACGAGCGGGTTGCCCGGTCGTCGATCAGGTTGGGGTAGCGCCGGGCGGCGTGGAAGTTGTTCGAGGCGTGGGTGTGCTCGTAGGCCGGCCGGATCACCAGCGGATCGTCGCGGGAGGTGTCCAGGGCCAATACGGTTGCCTCGAAGGCCGGGTTCTCGGCCAGCACCAATCCGCCGGCGGCGCCGCTGGGGTAGCCCTCTTCGTCGTAGAGCCAGACCACCATGCCCAGCCGGCGGCAGGCTTCCACCCCGGCGACGAGAGTCTTCCAGTTTTCCTCCGACTGCATGTACCGGCTGAAGGCGACGTTACACACCACGCCGCCCAGGCCGCGATCCTTGTAGAACTGCATCCCCTTTACGGTGGCCCGGCCGGAAGCAATCCCATGAATGATCTGCAACGGCCGGTCCACCAGCGGCGGCTGTGTCCAACCGCTCAGCCACTCGGCCGGCAGCGTCGGCTCGCTCGGGTTCTCTCCCGCCCGCCCCAGGCCGACGAGCACCAGCAGCAACAGCAGCGCGCCGATTTCGCGCAAGTTCAGATGACGGGCCGGACCCTGCATGCAAAATGACCCCCGGCTATACGCTCAATTTCTCGCGGTGTTGGCCGCCGGTGCGAGACGAATCGCGCCGCCCGACCGGCTATTTCGGCGCCAAGGTGCAGACCAGCCGGCGTCCGTGCTGGGTGGGGGGCGATTCCACTTTGGAGACGTCCTCGAGTTGGTCGAGGATTCCGTTGATCACCCGGCGGCCTTCCTCGACGTGGGCCATCTCGCGACCCCGGAAGACCACCGACACGATGACCTTGTCCTTGTGATCGAGGAATTCCCGGGCCTTGTTGACCTTGACCGTGAGGTCGTGGTCGCCGGTCTTGGGCCGGACCCGGATCTCCTTGATCTTGGTCTGGTGGGCGTGGCCTTTGTGCTGCCGCTTCTTTTGTTGGTACTTGTACTTGCCGTAGTCCATGATGCGGCAGACGGGCGGGCGTTCCTTGGACGCCACCTCGACCAGGTCCAGACCGACCTTGCGAGCCTCTTCGATGGCTTCTTCGGTCGGCAGGATACCCAACTGCGTGCCGTCATTGCCGATGACCCGAACCGGTGTGACGTGGATCTGTTCGTTGATCCGCTGCTTATCCGGCCCGGGACCGGGCCTCCTCCACTTACCCATAAGCACTCCACGTGGCGAGTTCTGTTTGCGGCCGGTCGTCTCCGGCGTCGATGCTCCGGGATCCGGCCCCTGTTGCGTAACGACCAGTATTCTCCGGCGGTCTCGGCGAGTCAACCGTTTTCTGGAAAAAACGTCGTTCCGGCTGCCGCCGTGCCCGGTCCAGGTTGCCCTCCTGCTTGGTCGGTTTCTCCCCCCGAGGTTCTACCGTCTAACGCACCGTTTTGGCCTGGATCTCGGCCTGGAGCTTGCCAACCGCCTCCTCCAGGGGCATGGCCCCCAGGTCGCCTTCCAGGCGGTCGCGCAGGGCCACGGTTTCCTGCTGCATTTCGCGGCCGCCGAGGACCAACATGTAGGGGATCAGCTCTAACTGGGCGTCGCGGATCTTGGCCCCGATCTTTTCGGCTCGATAGTCGCCGCCGGCGCGCAGCCCGGCCTCGGCCAGACGCTTCTCGACGCCGCGGCCGTACTGCTCGAATTTCTGGCTGACCACCAGCACCCGTACCTGTTCCGGGGCCAGCCACAAGGGAAACGCCCCGGCAAAATGCTCGATCAGCATGCCCACGAACCGCTCCAGCGACCCGAACGGCGCCCGGTGAATCATCACCGGCCGGTGCGGCTGGTTGTCGGGCCCGATGTATTCCAGGCCGAATCGCTGCGGGCTGGGGAGGTTGTAGTCCAACTGGACGGTGCCCAACTGCCACTCGCGGCCCAGGCAGTCGCTGACGACAAAGTCGGCCTTGGGTCCGTAGAACGCGGCTTCGCCCCGTTCGATCACCAGGTTCGGCAGGTCCGCCTCGTTACAGACCCGTTCCAGCGAGGCTTCAGCCTGTTGCCAGGTTTCCACGCTGCCGACGTACTTGTCGCTGTGCGGGTCGCGGAGTCCCAGCCGCACGCGATAGTCGTCCATTCCCAGCGTGCTTAACACCAACTGGGTCATCTCCAGGCAACCGCGGAACTCGTCGGCTACTTGTTCTTCGGTGCAGAAGATGTGCGCGTCGTCCTGGGTAAAGCCGCGGACCCGAATCATCCCGCTCAGCTCGCCCGATTGCTCGAACCGATGCACCGTGCCGAACTCGGCCAGCCGTAGGGGCAGATCGCGGTAACTTCGCGGCTTCGACTGGTAGATGGCGACGTGGTGCGGGCAGTTCATCGGCCGCAGCAGGTACCGATCGCCGTCGGCCATTTCAACCGGCGGGAACTGGCTGTCGGCGTAGTACGGATAGTGCCCGGAAGTCTCGTACAAATGGACGTTCCCGATCACCGGGGTATAAACCATCTGGTATCCGCGGTTCATCAGTTCGGCATGGAGGAAGTTTTCCAACTCGCGGCGGATGATGGCCCCCTTGGGTAGCCACAACACCAGTCCGGAGCCGACGGCCGGATCGATCAGGAACAGCTCCAGCCGTTTTCCCAACACGCGGTGATCCCGCCGCCGGGCTTCTTCCATCCGCTTCAGATAGGCGTCGAGGTCTTGCTTGGTGAACCAGGCGGTCCCCCAGAGCCGCTGAAGCTGCTGTCGCTTTGCGTCGCCCTTCCAATAGGCCCCGGCCACCGAGAGCAGTTTGAACGCCCGGATCGCGCCGGGCCACAGGAGGTGCGGCCCGCGGCAAAGATCGATGAACTCCCCCTGGCGGTAGAACGAGACCGACTCTTCCTCTGTCAACCCGTCCTCGAGGTGTTCCACCTTCAGTGTCTGGCCCAGGTCCCGGCAGAACTGGATTGCCTCCTGGCGGTCCATCTCGACCCGCTCGAAGGGCTCGTCTTCCCGGATGATCCGGGCCATCTCGGCCTCGATCCGCGGAAAATCATCCTCGCTGATCGGCTGCTCCAGGTGGAAGTCGTAGTAAAACCGTTCATCCCGGGTCGGCCCGAAGGCCAACTGGACCCCCTCGAACAGCCGCATCACGGCCCGGGCCATTACGTGGGCGCCCGAATGCCGCATCACCTCCAGGGCCTCGGGGTCCTTCTTGGTGATCAGCCTGAGCGAGATCTGGCCGTCGTCGGGCAGCGGCGAGTCGGCCCCTACGAGTTGGCCATCGACCTCGGCGGCCAGGGTCGCCTTTGCCAAGCCAGGCCCGATCTCGGCGGCTATGTCGACGGGTCGGACGCGACGAGAGAACTCCAGGATCCCTCCGTCGGGGAGATTGACTATTAGCATATTCTCCAGCTTGCCTGGTTTTTCCATTCCCCCTTCAGGCTGGGCGTCGATACAAAGGACGCCGCAGGAATTCCCTGAGCGGGGTCTCACGTGATTCAAGTATAGGTCGGGAATGTCGGTTGTATCAAGAGAGGCTTTGCGGTTGCGAGCCGATTTTGCTGTGTGGAAGTTGCTGGCATTGGGCGGGTGCCGCTGCGGCGGGAGCAAATAATCGGGGACCGTCCCAAATCGAGTCTGTAGCATGAGCACAGACATGCGTAGGGTGGGTGCTTGCACCGCGCGCGATCCCCGCAGAAAACCGCAAACTCTGCCGGTTGAGATGCTCCGTCAGGGCGTCGCGCGGATCACGAACTGGTTGTAGATATGGCGGCAGCGGGTTCTGGCGGCCGGCAGTTGAAAATGTACCGGGTACTCCGGGCTACCTCCAACAGCGCGGTTTCCGGGTCCTCCTGGAGTTCGGCGCATTGGCGTTTGAGATCCAACAACGGCACGCTCATCCTTCGTCCTCCGGAATCACGCTTCCATCGCGCAGCAGGTACCCGGTGTCGTCCTCCCCGGTAGCCCGGCCCGACTCGTCGAAAACCAGCTTGGTGCCGCACTTCCCCACCCAGCCGTGCCGTCGGGCTGGATTGCCGTAAACCAGCGCAAACGGCGGCACGTCGCGGGTCACCACGGCGCCGGCCCCAATCAGGGCGTAGCGACCGATCGTGTGTCCACACACCACCACCGCACCGGCGCCGATGGTTGCGCCCAAGCCAACGCGGGTCGGTCGGAACTGGTCCTTGCGCTCGATCAACGCGCGTGGATTGAAGACGTTGGTGAAGACCATCTGCGGGCCGCAGAAGACCCCGTCTTCGAGGATCACCCCGTCATAGACGCTGACGCCGTTTTGGACCTTGACGCGATCGCCGATTCTGGCAGTCGAGCCCACAAAGCATCCCTGTCCCAGGATGCAGTTTCGGCCGATCACCGCACCTTTCGATACGTGGCAGAAATGCCAGATCTTGGTGCCTTCCCCGATCTGAGCCCCTTCGTCGACGACGCTGCTGGGGTGAACGAAGAAGGAAGACGGCCCCGATTCCTTGGTGTTTTCACTCTGACTCACGTGAAAGCCCTCTCTTTGAAATCTGCCGTTGCCGCGGAGCGGTCGGTCCGTTGGTTGCAGCCGGCGGGGTCGCCATGGGTGCCGGCCAAGCCAAGGGGGCTGGGCGACGAGCCTTGAACTTGGGTCGATCGACAGGCGAGGACGTCCTCCGGCGGAGGTCAACTCCCGTTGGCTACCCCGTTGCGGGTCCTCTCCGAGAACTCGCCGACGTTGGACACCGGAGAGAGCGTTCTTCCGTGTGGGCAGCTTGCCTTCGGGGCTTGCGTCCGATCACCGGGGCCGTGCACACGACTTGCGGAGAAAAAAGCCGGGAAATGATAGCGGCTTCAGGCACCGCCCGCAATAGCGTTCGAGTGGAGGATCACCACCGAGTATAGGATGCACTTTGTGGATATTCACTCGAAACTGACGTTTTGGGCAATCTGGGAAAGGTTCCCCGGGGCCAGGTCGCGGGAGGTTTCCAGGCTCGAAGCACTCCGGACTATGGGAGGCCATCGCGAATGGCACACAAAAAGACTGGTTTGCTTGGCTTCGCAGATTCCGTGCTTTGATCTCAAAGTTCCTTGGAATCCGCTCGAACTCGGCGGCAAGCGATCAGCGGCAGTGGGCCGGCGCGCAAGGCGCGAGTTGCACCCGTCCGCCCCGCTCTTGACCGGGTAGTCTCGAATCTGTACACTCCTCCCTCCTATCCTTGTTACTTGCATCGTGCCAGCATGGAGGTCAGCACTGGTGGTCAAGAACTTCGCCATCACCGGGGTTGCCGGTTATATCGCGCCGCGTCATCTGAAGGCCATTCAAGACACGGGCAACCGGCTTGTGGCGGCGACCGATCCGAACGACTCGGTCGGGATTCTGGATCGGTTTTCTTTCGACGTTCGATTCTTTACCGAGTTCGAGCGGTTCGATCGGCACGCGGAAAAGCTCCGGCGGCAGGGAGAGCGAAATCGCGTCCACTGGGTCAGCATCTGCTCCCCCAATTACCTGCACGACGCACACATTCGTTTCGCCTTGCGGATGGGGGCCGATGCGCTCTGCGAAAAACCTATGGTCTTGAATCCCTGGAACTGCGACGCCCTTGAGGAGCTCGAAGCGGAATACGGGCGGAAGATTTGTTCCGTGCTTCAGCTCAGGCTCCACCCGTCCCTGATCGCCTTGAAAGAACGCCTGGAGAGGAACCCGGCCTCGAGCAAGCACGAGGTTTGCCTGACGTATTGCACCTCACGCGGCCTGTGGTATCTGGCCTCGTGGAAGGGCAACGTGGAGCGGTCCGGCGGCTTGGCCACGAACATCGGAATTCATTTCTTCGACATGCTGATCTGGCTGTTCGGTTCGGTTGAACAAAGCGAACTCCATTTTGCCGATCACCTGAACGCCAGTGGGGCTCTCGAGCTCCAGCAGGCTCGGGTGAAGTGGTTCCTTTCGATTGACCAAAACTG
>CAZUAM010000328.1:0-8221 GCA_964618095.1 uncultured Planctomycetaceae bacterium
ACTCGGGAAATCGATTTTTCTTTCTTTTCCTGCGGTTACTGAGATGTTTCAGTTCACCGCGTTGGCCACACACGCCTATGGGATTCAGCGCGTGCCAGTTCAGGGATCCCGGGATCAACGCTCGTTTGACAACTCCTCCGGGCTTATCGCAGTCTTCCACGCCCTTCAACGCCTCCTGACGCCAAGACATCCCCCATGTGCCCTTAGTAGCTTGACCACATGAATCCAAGGCTCCTCTTACAGAACCGATCCATGGGCCGCTATCGGGATCGACCGACCGGCGAAAACAAAGTCCCGCCGCCGCTCGATCCGAGTAACGAATGCTCTTGGCCTCCGGCCACGGCCCGGACGTCACCGTCCGGTCACAGCCATCGGCCATCTAAGCGCCTCGGAACCGAGTCAGATGCATATTGCTACGCACCGGCTCAGTTCACACATAAGATGCCACTTTTACCACAACCAAATTGTCAAAGAACACCGCAGCGCAACCCCCCAAAGAGGTCTACGCTCGCTGTCAGTTCGACAGGGGTCGCGCTCGCCGGCGGCACACACACCGCCCAACAAACCCGTCCCCTGTCCAGCTGTACCGTGAAACTACCCCCGGGCCGGCGAATCACTAAATATAATCATCCGCTCTTCGATTGTCAAAGGGTAAAACACCCGATCTCAATCATCGCCCCCTTCTTTTTTCGCTAGAGCCCCCCATTGGTGTGTAGCCAGTCCTCCAGGGGCGTCTCAATTATATCGGACTTGGCCAGCTTGGCAAGCCACGGGAAACCGACACGCTTCGCGTCTTCATCAGAGGCCCCACGGCTAGCGGCCACCAGGGGAGTCGAGGGTCACTCGGTCGGCCTGTCCGCCTGGTATTGACGGCGCGACTGCCCACGATCAGCGCGACGGCTATGCATACTCCGGTGGTGCACGGTACAGCTCGCTGGAGCTTATCGTTCCCACCGCTGCGGGGGGTTTTCGGCCGTGGTATTGACGAATAACTCAAGGATATTGACTTGTGCGTCGATATACGGTGCCATTCTCTTAGAAGGAGAGGAGACGATGGCCGGCAAAGATGGCCAGGTGATTGCCTGCAAGAGGGTCGAGCTGGACGGCATTCGGTACGTGATCGTGAGAGAGTCCGTCTTTGATCGCCTCTGTCGGCAAGTGGGTCTGCCAGAGGAAAGCCCTCGGTTGGGAGACGACGCGTTGGCGCCCGCTTTCGAGCTGGATCGCGCGTCACTGGCCGAGAAGCTGGTCCGCCGACGGGGCGCGGCAGGACTGTCGCAGGCCGAGCTGGCCCGGCGGGCCGGCGTCCGCCCCGAGACCCTCAATCGGATCGAGCGTGGTCGGACCACGCCCGACTTCGCCACGGTCCGCAAACTCGTGATCGCCATGAATGCGGCCGAGCGCGAGAAGATGCCGCTCGAGTTCCCCACGGATTCCAACAAGGAGCGCGATGATGTCAGTCGAAAGTAGCCCGTCCCGTGCAGCGTGGCCTGCCCGCGATCAGGTCCTACAGTCCGTCAGGCGGATCGTGGGCGAGCAGGCGGGCATGGCCCCGCAGAAGATCCAGAAGATCCGGGAGACCGACGAGTTGATCAACGATCTGGGCTGCGACAGCCTGGACGTGATCGAGATCGCCATGGAGGTCGAAGAGGAGTTCGGGATCACGGTTCCGGACGAGGTCTCCGATGCCACGCGCACGGTCGCCGACATCGTCGAGGGCGTGCTGCAGCTGCTCGGGCAGCCGGCCGCAGCGACGCCGTGATGTCGGCGCGACGGCCCGTAGGGATGCCCGCGCACTGGTCCGACTGAGCTGCCCACGACTGAGCTGCCCACGACTACGTCAACCGGCCCCAGACCGAGGGAGAGTTACACGTCGTGCGGCGATCTGTGACCCGGGGAACTCCTTTCGCAGCGGCGAGGTGGCAACAGCCAGCGGCGAAACGGCTGGGGCTGGAATCGACTCTTCGCCGTCCGGGCCGCCCGAGAAAGCAGCGTGTCGGCCCGCCGAAATCAGCCCCGACGCCATTTGCCTTTTCTCACCGCCTTGGGCGTGGTTGCGCTGAGAGTGCGCGCGAAACGCAGCCGCGGCGCGACCGAAGACCCCGTAGAGGCCTTTGGTGGGGCTGGTCAACTCGATGGGGTGCGAAAAACGCTCCAATATCCCTCTGAAGATCACATGCAACCCACCTTGCAGGGCTCGTTGAAAGCCTGTCCTGGCTGCGTTTGCGACCGATGATTGACAAGCCTGGCCCCTCAGGCCAGACTCAGGGCTGATTCAAATCCCTATCAGTAGCTTCAGCAGCAGCGCGTGGAACGACTGGGCCAGTCTGCTGGTTACCTTCGCGTCTAACCTATCGGCAGCCTAGGCCACCCCAAAGCGGGGTGCGCATCAAAAAAACCTTTGCTCGCACAATCGCAGTCGAATGCGTTGTAAGTCGATTTCTCAAAACGGCTTACGTCGAGTGGGCGTCCCTTTTCGACGCTACGACTCCGCGATTTGATCTCAGCAACTCCGCAGAATCGCTTGACAATAGGCCAAGTCTTATCGATACTTATAATACCTGACCGAAGGTTTCTACGTGAACCCCTAGCGTACAGGCCCATTCGGTAGCTCGGGGGGAAGAAGCGTTGGCGTGGTTTCTCAGTTCTCCGCGTCATGCGACCCCAGTTACACGGCTCCGAATGAAAGCTGAGGTACCGGATGTTTTTTGCTAAATAAGCCCAATGCCCGCCGTAGGCGGGCTTGGGTCTTATTGCATTACTTTGGGAGGTACCTCAGATGTCCAGCATAGCGGATCAGGTTTCTGTTGACGCGCTGCTCTCTTTCATCGCCGAGTACACGGTCGATCATTTCAAGAACACGGGCCGACGTACGGACGGCGCCGTGCTTGCTGAGGCGATTCGCAGCAAGTTTCCTGGCCTGAGTTACGAACAGCTCGGGCTGGGACGGCTCTCCGATGCGGTGCACCTCGCAGAGCAGCGCGCTCTTGTTCTGCGTCACCGCGATGTCAAGCACCTGGAACTCTCGCCCGGTCCGAATTCCGGGCTGGCGCCGGGGTCCCAGGTACCGACCCACACGGTCGCTCCGTTACCCCATGTAAAGCCGGACGTCTGGCGTGCATTCGTTTTTGTGTCCAGCGGGAATCACCTGTTTCTCGATCGCGAGACGGGACAGGTTGTGAGTGTGCCGGATAGCGACGTTTCAGGGCGTATGTCGCTTGAGGGCGACAGCCGCTACGCCCGTGTTACGCCAATTCCTACCAGTACTCAGCAAGGCTGGATGGATGAGTTCACGAGGCAGTGCAGAGCACTCAACGTGAGTGACGCTCCGATCCGTGAGCAGCAATGGTGGGTCAAATTCCCGGCGTGGCTACGGCGCGTCGATCGTTGTCTCGAACGCGACTGGAACCGGTTTCGAACAGGCAAAGTGCTTGAACACCTTCGACAGTGGACTTCTGAGAATGATGTGCGCTTGGGACGGCTGCTTTCTCCACCAGAGGCGGTCCCACGAAGTCTGCCACAGCGGCAAATCGGCACCCGTGGCGTGGGAGAGATCTCGGAGTCGGAAGCACGCCGGGCGGCCATCTTGGCAGCGGTTCGCGAGATGCCTCTCGAACAACTTGAGGAGATCGCCATTCCCGTGCGCTACATCGTTCGTCATTTCAAGCCCCGCTAGCGGTCTGGTATTCCTCGTGGAAGTGGGGCGATGGCGAAACAGATCATCATCGTTGGCGGTCTCCAAAACGTGGCCGAACGATCGCAGGTGCTCGATGAGCTCAAAGGGCGCAGCAAACAGGAGAATATCGAATGGGATTGGATCAGCTGCGATGAGAAGCACCACTTTGAGCCCCACAAGAAGCCGTTCAACCATCTACTGGAGAAACTCCGGCTGGCACGTAGGGTAGCCGCCGATCCAGACAATCGAGCTGAAGAAATTATAGTTGTCAAGTTATCTCGACTTCACGGCCGTTCTCAGAGCCAGCTTTACCAGGTGTACCGCGACCCGGTCCTTGTGCCGCCGCACGTGATTGATGCAGATGGATTGATTGAATGGCTATTCTCGGAAGAGGCAAACCTGGTTCCTCGGCGCGAATGGTGGGCAACATGTCAAGAAGCAGCGATAACGGCAATTCTCGCCAAGCTCATTCGCAATAAGTCGTGGAACAAGAACACGCAGGGACACAACTGGACGAAAGAAGAAGACCTCCTTGGCCAGGCGCCGGTCATGAGAAGCGACTGTCAGGAGATCGCAACGGCGGCCCAGCGCATGATCGGCACGCTCGAAGACAATCTGCTGCTGAAGAAAGGCAGTGGCCACGGCGCGACCTCAAGAGAGTGGTGCATCCGACTGGACTGCCTTTCACAGGTCAAACAAGCCATTCTGCAGCGTACTCTAGCTCCGCTTACTCAGCTACCAGGGCTTTCTCGCACTATTGAAAACCTGGCGGGCAACGAAAGGCCGTACCGTCTGGATCAGGGGGTCGTGACCGAGCGCGTGAGACAGATCTGTCGTGCTGCTCATTAGGCCGAAGTTCGGGGATCGGGGTTAACTCTTGACACTTCCTTGGCTAGGGCCTTTAGACGGCGCGACAGGCCGCGATCGCTGTTTGCTTTTTCCTCCAGACGTTTGATGACGCGATCAGCGCCGCTGCGGTCGCGATAGCCGTGCTCCGCCGCCACATGAGGCGGCGACCACAGGTATTGACTTGGAGATTCCTCAAGAATGAACGAGAACATCGTGGAACAAGCCGCCCGGGTGCCCCGGACAGATCTTGACCTTCGAGGGTGGCCCGGACGGTTTTGCGGAGAAGGCGTTGGAAAACAGGGACAGGCCGTATGCTGGACACAATGGTGGTTCCGGTGCGCGGAGCCCACCTTACAATCGACCCGGATAGCGGAGGATCATACGTCATGGAAGCTCTTTTACTCGGTGGACTGTTCATGCTTCTGGGGGCGATTTGCGGCGGGTCGTTCGGGTTGCCGAGCAAGTATGCGGGGGAGGACACGCCCTGGGAGGTGCTTTGGGGGCCGTTCTTTCTGATCGCCACGATCCTCATCCCGGCCGGCCTGGCCTGGGCGATCGTTGACGACCTTGGCGGCATCTACTCTCGGGTGGACGCCACGACCGTAATCGTTCCCGCGCTGATCTTCGGTCTGCTTTGGGGGCTGGGTTCAACGACCCTCGGGATGAGCTTTGCCTTCATCGGGCTGTCGCTGGCGTACGCACTGAACTATGGTGCCCAGATCGTCTTCGGTTCGATGATGCCGATGCTGATCTTCGAACGCGAGCAGATTCTCACGTCGCACGGGTACGTGATCATGGCCGGCGTGGCCGTCTGTCTGGTGGGCGTAGTGGTTTCCGGCCGGGCGGGTATCTTGAAAGATCGCAGCACGAAGCAGGACGACCCGGCCGCGCGGTCCTTGGCCCTGAAGAAGCCCCAGATACTCATCGGGCTGGTGATCGGTGTGCTCTCGGGGATTCTGTGCGCTTGTTACTCCGTGGCTGCCGGCTATGCCAAGCCGCTCGGCGTCCAGCCCGTCAACACGAATCCCGAATGGGCGGCGGTCTGGGCGCCCACGGCGATGATCCTCTGGGGCGGGGCCGTCTCGGCATGCCTCTACTGCATCGTCCAACTGACCAGGAACAAGACGTGGGGGCATTTCACGAGGCCCGGCGTGGGGCTGGTTCTGGCACTGGCGGCGATCATGGCCCTGTTGCACGACGCCGCACTCTTCTTCTTGTTCCTGGGGCTGATCAGCCTGGGCGATCTGGGTCTGCCGGTGGGCTACCCTGTCTTCATGTCGTTTGCGATCATCGTCGGCAACCTACACGGATTCCGCACCGCCGAATGGAAAGGCGCCAGCCGCCAGAGCATCGGCTGGATCATCGCGGGAATCGCGTTGTTGACCGCCGGCGTGTGTGTTCTCGGCCTGGGTAAGTGGATGGCCCTGCTGGCTGGATAGCCTCAGGCACCCAACGCGAACTGCCCCCCAATTCTCGTGGCGTGCCGGTCCGTCTCGGTTGAGCAGGTGAGTGACGAACCGGAAAACGCGACAGGTCCGAGATTGGCAAAACAGGCAGCCCGCTGGCGGCCATGACCTTACGGGGTGGACGGTGGGCAGCGGCGCTTCATCTTCGGCGGGCGGCCCGCCCAGCGGTAACTCGACTCCCACCCCAGACGCACGGCGATCTTCTTCTGCCATTCGGGCGTACCGTAGGGCCGACCACGTTGCACACTGCGACGCAAGGCCTCCAACTCCTTTTCGTTCTCGGGCTGGTTGACACGCTCGACCCAGTCCTCGGGCATTTCCACCGGCCACGGCGAGCAAATGCGGTCGGGTCTCATTTTCGGGTTTTCTCCTCACCCGTCTGGAGTGTCCACAAGATGCTGCAAGCGCGCTGCAAGCTCCGGGGAGAATCGCTCGATCCAGTTGGCGTCAATCAGGCCCACTTCTAGAAAATCGCGCAGGTGCATTCGATCTTTGTCGCGGAAGGACGTGAGTTTCATCCGCACCAGGGACAACGTCATCGGTCATCGGCGTCAGATCGCCATTTGTCATTCGTGGCGCCGGATCTACCCCGGCCTGGGTTGCTCGGCAGCGGGGCTGCCACAGAGACGCCGAGGACGTAGAGTTCACGATCGGCTTGTCCGGCCGTATCGTTGACGGCCAACGCGGGCTTGACAAATGGCTGTCCGTCTGGCCCAATGTCTGAAGTCGATACGCTCTTTTGAACCTCTGTCTCCTCGGTGACCTCTGTGGTGCGAAATGAAGACCGCCTCGCGGGAACGTGTTTTCCCCCTGCACCTGACGTCCATCGAGAAGTTCCTGTGGACGGACGACCGCCCGCGGTATCCGATGGCGTTCGTGATTCAACTGGTTCTCTCGGGGAGGTTGGACCCAGCGGCGTTCGAGGCGGCCCTAGAGGGGGCCCTGAAACGACACCCGCTGCTGACGTCGCTGGTGCGGCCCGCCAAACGCAAGGCGCGCTGCTGGGTCGCCTCCGACGGGGCGGTGCCGCCGGTCGATTGGGGCGAGGACGACGTTCCGGTCAGTTGCCCGCACGGCGAATGGATCGATTTGCAGCACGAGGTCGGCCTGCGGATATGGATCCGCCAGGGCCCGGACCGCGTTCGCCTGATCACCCAGTTCCACCACGCCTGCTGCGACGGGATCGGCGCCTATCGATTCCTGGGTGACTTGCTGGCGCTGTACGGGGCGCGTACGGCAGGCCAACAGCCGGCGCCCACGCTGCACCCGGTCGATCTGACCCGGCTGCGGGGCCGGGCCAACGGGTGCATGGATCTGGCCAGGTCCGGCCAAAACGCCCGCCTCACGATCAGAAGCCTGGCTCAGGGGTTCCAGATCATGGGGCACGGCTGCACCCCCTTGCATCGGCCGAAGACTGGCGCCGGCAGGCCGGCGGACCCCTTTCCCGGCATCTGTTCGTCCACCTTCGACCGGAGCGAGCACCGGCAATTGTGCGACGCCGCCGGCAAGCTGGGGATCATACTCAACGATCTGTTGCTGCTGGAGTTGTTCTACACCATGCACCGGTGGAACTCGGCCAGGCGGCCGCGAAGCCCGGGGCGGCGGTTCCGCATCATGATGCCGGTGGATCTACGCGAAACCGATGACTACGAAACACCGGCGGCCAACATCGTCGGCTATACCCTCGTCACCTGCGGCGCGGCGCAGCTTCGCGATCCGCAGCGGCTGGCAGAGGGAATTCGCGAGGAAACGGCCCTGATCAAGCACGATCGCCTCGCCAAGCGGTTCGTCGATACCATCACCGGGGCCGGCAATATTCGCGGCCTGTTGCCGTTGCTGCTGGCGATGCCGCGGACCCTGGCCACCGCGATCCTCTCCAACGTGGGCGATCCCAGTCGCCGATTCACCGCCCGCTTTCCACGCAATGCCGGACGCGCCGTCTGCGGAAACCTCACGCTCGAAGAGATTACCGGTGTCCCGCCGATGCGTCCCAAGACCCGGGCAACGTTCTCCATCTTCACCTACAACCGGATGCTGACCATCAGCCTCCGCTGCGATCCCCATCTGTTCGCTCTGGACGATACGCAGGAGCTGCTCTCGCTGTACGTCCGGAGGCTCCGCCAACACCTGGAAACTGCAAGATGAACGAAGCCAACTTGAAACAGAAATGGAAATGGGGTCGGGTCTGGGGTGTTCAGTTTGTAGCTGTTAGGGCAAGTTGGTTTGTACC
>CAZUAM010000329.1:0-8188 GCA_964618095.1 uncultured Planctomycetaceae bacterium
GCAACAAGACGACAACCCCAATCCGACGGTAAATTCCTTGCCGCCCCTCGCCTAACTGTCCGAAGTAACCACCCTTAAGTCGGGCCCGATGCCGGGGAGGCGGAGTGGCTCCGTTCGGAGCTTCTCGGCCACTTCCCTTGAAACGCGCTTTCGGTCGAAGACTGGGTATGCCATCGCCGCGAAGGCCCTACTTCTGTGGGGTCCAACGGAGAAGCTGTCGCGCTGACCAGCACTGGCAAACACCCATTGACCCGCCCGCCAAACCATTCTACTATTCCGACCGGAGGCATGATCCACCGATTGGGGGGCAATGCCATGCCCTTCCACTCGATTTACGGTGAACACTCGTGCGGAAAAAACTTCGCATTGCTGCCCTGATCGGTTGCGGCTTGCTGCTGGTGATCGCCCTGGGGCTGGGCGGGCTGTATTGGGCGTTGAAGCACGAACCCGAGTTCTACCGCGACGCGGTCCAGTTCGACCGGTCCCTCCAAAAGCAGGCCAGCGACCAGATGCTACAGCGGGCCGCCGCGCTGCGCAGCGACGTCGAGAAAGAGGGCCGGTGGAAGGCATTGTTCACCGCCGAGCAGATCAACGGCTGGCTGGCAGTGGACCTTCCCGAGAATTTTCCCGACGCCCTGCCCGAGTCGTTTCGCGATCCCCGGGTGGAGATCCGCCCGGATCGCATGACGCTGGCCTGCCGCCTCAAACAGGGCGGGACCACCACGGTCGTCAACCTGACCGTCGAGCCCTACCTGCCCGAACCGAACCTGCTGGCGCTGCGGATCCGCAATGCCCGGGCCGGACTCCTGCCCATGCCGTTGACCCCCGTTCTCGACGCCATCTCTGAGGCCGCCGGCCAGATCGGCTTCCCATTGGATTGGCAACGAGCAGACCGCGATCCGGTGGCCCTGATCTCCACTGCGCCGCCCGACCGGGATGGCAAGCTGGTCCGGATCGAAACCATCCAGCTCGGCGACGGCAAAATCTACCTTGCCGGAACGACCGGCCAGCGTCGGGCCGGCGACACGGAACGGGAAAAGTAGCGACGCTGCGCACGCCGTCACCCTGCGGCAAATGAGAACCGCCAACCTCCGGATTCGTCCGCCAGACGGCTGAGCCTCCCCCGGCCGCTGAGCTTCTCGCCGGACAGCTCGAACACCAACTGCCCGTCGCTTTGGCGATCCATCCGGTAGGTGCCCCGGTCCCAGCGGGCGACCGAGCCGCGCTCGCCGGAGACCGGTCCCTCGTAGTCCAGATAGGCCAAACGATGGTCCGGCAGGGCCTGGCAGGTCATCTCCACGCCCGATTCGGGCGGCTGCGGCAAGGCCCACGTCCGGAGCACCGGTCCCATCTCGAGCAGGAAATCCCAGTGAACCCCCCGGGGACTGTCGTGACGCAGAACGGCGAAACGGGACATGGCGAAAGTGAGCAGTGGGCAGTGGGCAGTGGGTAGTGGGTAGTGGACAGTGGGTAGTTACCGTTTCTTGAGTGCGGCCACGAGGCCATTGCGCAGGCGACCGACCTCTGCGGCCAATCCGAGGACTTCGGATTCCTGTCCTTCTCCAATGTAATTCAGACGCTTGGCAATCAGCGTCTGTGTCTCGAGCTCCCTGAGCGAGCCATTGGCTATGGAGAGGAAACTGAGGAATTCAGGTGTCGTATGCCGCGCCTGCCCCTCGGCGATGTTCGACGGGATCGAGACGGCGGCCCGGCGCATTTGATTTCTCAGACCGTAGAGCTCGTCTCTAGGAAACTCAGTCGTTACACGATAGACCATTTCCACGAGATCCATTGCCTTCTGCCATACTATCAACTCACGATAGTTTGTAACAGGCATCCTTCTACCGTCTGTTTTCTTCCCGCCCACTACCCACTGCCCACTGCCCACTGCCCACTGCCCACTGCTATTGAACTACCTCGGTACTCGCCTCGCCGCTGAGCGGTTCAGCCCGGTCCCGGCTGGTCACTTCGGCCCGGAAGGTGAACTGGCCGGTCTGTTGGGTGAGGACGCGGACGCGGTAGGTGAAGGTTCCGCCCGGAGCGAGTTCCTCGGCCACCGGCTCGAAGCGGATCGTCTGCCCTTTGATCGTGGGCTTGCCCGGCCCGCTGGTCCCGATCGGGTCCGGCATCATCCCCACCGGCACGGTTGCCACCACGGTGACGTCCCCTTGCGAGGTCTGGCCTCGGTTCGCGACCCGGATCTCGTAGGTCAGCCCCTTGCCCACCCCAACCGGATCGCGAAGGTCGGCCACGCTGATCGTCAGTCCGCCCGGTGCGGCGCGGATTTCCAGGCAGGCTTCATCTTCGGCCCGGGCGCCTTCCGGCGTGGTCACCGCGGCCCGGTTGCAGGCCCTGGCCGCCGCCTCCGTGCAGCGGCAGTGCACCTCGAATCGTGAGGTGATGCCCGCCGCCAGCGAGTCGATCGTCCAGACCAGTTCGTTGTCCTCGGACCGGTATCCGTCGGAGGCTGCGACCCTGGCAAGACTGGAGTCGTACTGGTCGGCCAGCGTCAGGTTGCGCAACTCCCGGCTGCCCGTGTTGGTCACGTCGATGGCGAATCGGACCGTTTCCCCCACCGTACTGCTGAGCAGCCCGGTGTCCGCCTCGATCGGCAAACCCTTCTCGTCCACGATCGACTTCTTGACCGTCACCGGCGGCCGTCCCTCAAGTGGCGGCGGGGGCTGTCCTGCGGCCCCTTCGACGGCGGTCAGACAGGCCCGGGCGCTGGCTCGCACGCCGTCGGCACCGGTCACTTCCGCCTCGTGACACAGTTGGCCGGCCTGGATCACCCGAAACGTCACGCCGATCCGTTGCCACTGGCCCGGGGCCAGGTCGCCCAGATCGCGTTCGATTTTCCTCTCTGCCGCCTCCTCTTCTTCTGCAGCCGCGTGTTCCAGGCCCGCGTCGAAGCGGTCTGTGATCAACAATCCGGTCGCGGCGGCCTGGCTGTGGTTTGTCACCACGATCTCGAAGGTGACCTGGCTGCCGACGGTGGCCTGGCTCGGGCCGGTTAGCTTGACCTCGACCGAGGGGGCCATCACGGTGGCGGTGGCGCAGTCGCTGGCCCTGAGTCCCCCCGCCGCGGTGGCGTCGGCGCAATTGGTCAGGCTTCCGACTTGCGTGGCGCGGCCGTCGAGTTCCAGCATCCGGCTTTCGCCGGGCCCGAGTTGCCCCAGCCGCCACAGGAGTTTCCGACCCTCCACCTCGGCCGCCGGGTTGCTTCGCAGGTGGTCGAGCATCTCGGGCAGTTCGTCGGTGACCACCACCTCCTCGGCCGGCAGGTCGCCCGGGTTGGAGACCTCGATTCGGTAGCTCAGCGTCGTTCCCACGCCGGCAACCGCCGGTCCGGTGATCCGCAGGGCCAGGTCCGGCGAGGTCCAGGTCTTCATCGTGCCGCCGCTGGCCACCACAAGCCGCTTGCCCTGCGAGTCGCCCAACTGGGCCGGGCGGGCGAGCTGGATGTTGATCCTGTTGGTCCCCGGGCCCGGCTCCTTCTGGAAAATCTCCACGCTGCCCTGGCCCGCCGCGTCGGTGGCCACCTCAACCGTGGGGGCCCCGTCGGGCGCGAAACCGGCCGGCGGGCCGTCCACGATCTCGTAGCGCACCAGCCAGCCCGCACAAGGAGACTGGTCCGTCTGGTGCATCACCGTGGTGGTGAACACGTGCCTGGTGCCGGCCGGGTTGATCGCCGGCGGGGGGAAGCGCCATTGGGCATCCACCCAGTGGACCGTCGCCGACCGCGTGCGACTCTCCCAGCCGTGGACCTTTGGGGCGAGGACCACCACGTGGCTGGTCCCCTCGATCGGCGAGTTGAGCGTGATCCAGCCCTGACCGCGCAGCACGCAGACGTCGTCGATCGTGCTGGGCGTCCCCCGGTCCAGTTGAAGGTACTTCCGCGAGGTGCTGCCCACGGCGAAGGTATTGTCGATCTTTCTAGGTCGGTTGAAATCACCCAACAGCAGGTCCACCGGCCCGTTTTTCCCCACCGCCACGAAGTGTCCCGCCCCGCCGGGCGCAAGCGACCATTCCAGACGCCGGTTGGTCCTCAGATAGCCGTCCGGGCCGAGCACTCCCGCCACCAACACGACCTCGCTGCCGACCGGCGCCACGGTGACCTGGGGCGAGAGGATCACCTCCACATCGTCGCCGGGCAACGGCGGCCCGGGCTCGGCCCGGTATTGCGGGGGAACGGCGATCGGCGGCTCGGCAAAGATCCGCTCGCCGGTCGGGTCGATCCTGGGCACGCTCAGATACGCGCAGCCGGAGAGCGCCAAGCCGCAGACGGCTAGCGCCACGGTGCTCAGCCGGCCCATCATCCTTGAACGCCTCATGGCCTCTTCCTCGGCCCCGAGGACTCCTCACGCGGCGGGTTGTACAATCCTCCACTATACAAGGCTAACATTTACTTCTGGCAACGCGGCCACTTTTCTCAACACAATACGTTGCGAAATCGCAGCAGGCCGGCATAATCGCCATAACCGGCACAACTGACGGGCTGTTTGCCGCGGCCGAGGGGTCGCCGAGGGGTCAGTCCTTAGATTTTAGTGTTGATGGCTTCCGGCGGGTTGGTAGAATGCACCCATGCCACGAAAGCCGCGGGTAGAATACGAAGGTGCCGCGTCCGACGCCACTTCCTTCCGCCGGACGTGAACAAAACCCGGAAACGAATGAACAAAATCCGGTTGTAATCGACGTCGGCCTGTGTTTCAATGACAGGCATGTTGGCGCGGTAGGCCGAGCGGCAGAGTCGAGCCGCGAAGCGTTTCCTCGCTGTGTCCCACCCACACGTGCCTTCCTCCCAACCCACCCACGCCGCACCAGCGCCTGGCGAAAAGACGAAAAGACAGACGCCCGTGGTCGAGCGCCTTCTGTTGCTTCAGGTTCCTTGCGAAACGGAGAACGACAAAATGATGCTTTCGAGATCGTGGTTCACCATGACTCTGATCGCTGGCTTGACCGGCTTCGTTTCGACTGCTTACGCCGAAGATGTCGCTCCGCCGCCGAATGCTCCCGCCGTTGCCCAGTGGGATGCCGCGACGGGCCAACTGTTACTGGAATACCACGACGCCAGAATCCTCAATGCCACCGTCACGGCCAAAGATGCCGAAGGAGAAGGCATTGCCGTCAGGTTCGACTCGAAGGCAAACACCGCTGACGAAAAGGTCGAGCAGACGTTTAACTTCACTCCGGCCGTGGCGAAAGAAGGAACGACGCTGGTTCTCACCGGCACGGCCGCCGGCAGTGAAGAGGCGTTCCCGGCCGAGACCGATTCTGAAGCGCAGAAGCGTTTCCCGTACGTTCGCAACAGCGTGGGCTTAAGCCACAACCTGCGCAACAACGCCGTTTACGATCGCCGCTGGGACTGGGTTCTGATCGGCCCAACGGACGGCGCCACGCGGATCGAGCCCGAGCAGGCCGGAGAGAATCAGATCGCCTTTTCGTGGGAGAGCCGCGGATCGGATCTACAACTCGTCTTCCGCCCGCGCTTCTACCAGAAGCACAAGAGCTTCAGCTACTACGAACCCTGGACCTGCAAGGTGTGGAAGGGCTCGGTTACGGGGTATTGCACGTGGTGGTCGTACCGTGGAGGCTTTACGCAGGAGACGCTCGACGCGATGCTGGCGGTGTTTGTCGAGAAGCACCTTCCCGACTTCGGCTATGACTACATGCAGTTCGACAACTGCTACCAGCAGGGCAACGGCAGTTGTCCTCAGAACTGGTTGAATTGGGACAAACACAAATACCCGGGCGGCTGGGAGTACGCCGTCAAGGCCATCCGCGAAGCCGGGGTGAAGCCCGGCATCTGGGTGCACCGCATCCACCGACCCAGCGACCCGCACGTCGCCGACATCGCCAAGGAGCACCCGGACTGGTTCGTGCATAAACCTGACGGTTCGCTCTTCAGCCACCGCGGGTTCTATGTGCTCGATACCACCAATGAGGAGGCGGTCGACAACATGGTCCGCAAGCTCTATCGCGGGCTAAAGAAGCAGGGCTGGGACTACGTGAAGATCGATGGGACCGGGGACCTGCTTCGTGCATACCAGAACAAGGAATGCGACGAGTTCTTCAAAAACCACCCCACCACTCCGGAGCAGTCGCTGCGCAAGTGGGACATTGTTGCTCGCGAAGAATTGGGACCGGATGTCTACGTACTCGCTTGCCACTCGGTCGGGAACGCGAAGTATGTGATCGGGCTGGTGGACGGTGCCCGGCTGAGCAACGACGGGTTCCAACCGCGTACGCTGGCACAATACAACTTCATGGAAGGCGTGGTCTGGCGTAACGACCCCGACCATTGTGATGTCTTGGGGGAATGGCTCATGGATACGGATGCCATGATGCCGGTCTTCGGCGTCGAGGAAGACGTGCCGGCCCGAACGGTCATCCGGCCCGCCATTTGCGCCATGGCGGGCGGCGTGCTCATGCTCAGCGACAAGTTGGAGGTCTACCAGGACGACCGTAACATCGAAGGCATGAAACGCAGTGCGCCCGTGCTGTTCACCGTGCCTGGGCAGCTCTACAGTTGCGGCCGAAATACTGTTCCCTGGTGGCTGCAGGAGATCGACCGGCCCTTCGGCCACTGGTCCGTGCTGGCGCGGTTCCAGTGGGGCGAGGAGCGCCAAGGGCAGAAGCACAAATGGGAGCTAAAGGGCGTTGCGGAAGAGAAGGTGGCGTTCGCGGACCTAGGCCTGCACGCCGACCGCGAATACTTGGTCTTCGAGTTCTGGTCGCAGAAGTTCCTCGGGAAGTCCAAAGGCTCATTCACCGCGCCGGCGATGGATGACAACACGGGCATGCAGATCTTTGCAATTCGCGAGGCTCGCAAACATCCCTGGATCCTCTCGACCACCCGCCACCTCTCGCAAGGCGGTGTTAGTTTGTCAGATGTGAAATGGGACGCAAACGCGAAAACCCTCTCCGGCAAAAGCCCCGTGGTCGTCGGCGACCCGTACGTCCTGACCGTCCATTTACCGGACAGCTTCCGGCTCGCAAACGCCGAGATCGGCGGCGAAGAGGTGAAATTGGAAAACCAGAAGGAGACTGCCACGGTCCGCATCGTTCCCTCGGCAACAAAGACCATGGAGTGGAAGATGACCTTCACCAAATGAGGCTGTCCTGTCGGGAATTCAATGGCGAACATTTCTCGCCACAGTAACCAGTAACGAGGTTTAAGCAGGGTTCTCCAAATATGAAAAGGCTCATTCTTTCTCTGTTGTTGTCGTTATGGTCGCTGAATGCTTTTGGCGCCGCGAACGATATCGAGGCGCTACAGGCCGACATGACATTCTTTACCGATACCAGTTGCAGTCAATTGAGGACCGGCGTGCAGTTGAAAGACCTGGATGGCTTCAAGAGCGCATTGCTCAAGAAGGTGGCTGCCGGGATGCTCAGCGCAACGTACGACAAGACGTACCGGGCGGCCAGCTACGAAGCCTATCCTTCGCCCCGCGCATTGGACAAAGCCTTGAAGCTGGGCGATGGCTTCAGCCGGTACGAAAACATCACCGGCATCTGTCTGGAACCGGGTGAACACGTGGTGTTTATGGGAAATACCGGCGGCAAGGAACTTTCGCTGCTGATTCCGGACTGGATGCGCAAGCCGGCCGAAAAGATCAATCCCGCCAAAGATCCTAACGGATGGGGTTTGCATAAGCAGCAGATCGCGCTTAATGAGGGTGTGAATGTGATTCAGGTCAAGAAGGGCGGAAATGTGTACGTGAGCTATTTTGACGACCATGCCGAAAAGGCGCCCCAGGTGCCTGTTCACTTTCCAACCGGCAGAGTGAATGGGTTCTTTGATACCTCGAAGCACACGAACGCTGATTGGAACCGCCTCCTGGACCAAGCGGTAAGCCCCATCATGGACGCTCGCGGCAAGCATATCCAGGTCGCCTATCCGGTGGAGTGGTTTAACGTCTACACCCGCGGCAAGGGCCTGGAACTGCTCAACAACTACGATGCGCTGCTCCGCCATCACTATACGTTGATGGGGTTGGTGAAGTACAAGAAGGTGCCCAAGAATCGCATCCTGGCGCGCGTCAACTTCAACTACTACATGTTCCGCGATCGCGATGGGGTGGCGTACCTCGGCAACAAGGGCACCATGCGCATGGTTGCCGATCCGAACGTAGTGATTGTGGGTGATCCATGCTGGGGTTTCTGCCACGAGGTGGGGCACGTGCTG
>CAZUAM010000330.1:0-8100 GCA_964618095.1 uncultured Planctomycetaceae bacterium
AGCAGCAGCTCCCGGATACCCGTGGCATCAGCGGCCGAATCACGCCCGTTCCCCGACGGCGCCTCATCGACGATCTGCGCCAGCGCCTCTTGGAGCTCGGCGGAGGAGGCCACCTGCTCGACCGCCCGGTAACGTTCATCCAGTCGGTGCAGCGCGGTCTGCGCGGCGAACTGGGCCGCAAATCTGTTGCTTTCCAGCGCCCGCCGCGTCAACGCCTTGTCCGATGCCTCCAGCGCCTTGCCAAACCCCCACCATGCGAACACCGCCACCACCAGCAACAAGAGGGCCGGCCCCACCGCCCCCAACACCATCATCGGCCGCCGGGCCCGACTCGCCGCCCGATCGTCCAACGCGCCCAGCACCGCCTGCGCGTTGGGGAATCGCTCCTCGGGGTCGGCAGCCAGGCAGCGATCGATGATCTCGCTCAGGGCGCGGTCCACACCGCGGACCTGCCGGTGGACCGCCGCCGGCGGCGAGTTCTCGATCAAACGCCGGTATCGGTTCAACCGCCGCAAAAGGTGAGGCGTCTTCTCGAACTCCTCGACTACCTCATCGCTCCGGTGCGGAGGACCCCCCGTAACCATACAATACAACAACGCCCCCAACGCGTAGACGTCCCAGCGGGCATCGGGCACCGCCTCCAGGTCGGCCTGCTCCGGGGCCATGTAAAACAGCGTTCCCAGGGCCGGGACCTGCTCGGTCGAGAGCCGCGATTGACCGAAGTCGGCCATCCGGGGCTTGTTGTCCTGGTCCAGCAGGATGTTGGCCGGCTTCAGGTCGCAGTGCAGCACCCCCTTCCCGTGGGCGTGGACCAGGCCGATGGCCACGTCGCGGAACAGCTCCACCGCCTGGCCGACCGGGATCGGCCCCTGCTGCAACCGCTCGGCCAGCGAACCCCGCTCCAGGTACTCCATGATGTAGTAGGGCGGCTCGGCGTCCCAGCCGACCCCCAGCAACTGGACCACGTAGCGGTCGGCGAACAGGAAGGCCAGCTTCTCGACCTCGCGGCTGAGCAGCGACCAATCCAGCCCGCTCCGGTGCGCGTAGAACTTGATCGCCACCCGCCGCCCCGTGTTCCGCGCCCGGGCCACCCAGACCTCGCCGTAGGCCCCCACGCCCAGGAATCGCTCCGGATCGTAGCCGGGCACCTGCGTAGGCGGCTGCCCCGGCTTCAGGCTCATCTCCCGCGACTGCCGCCGCTCGGAACCACGCTGCGGTTCGGTCGGATCGGTGCTCATGGCCGCAGTATAACAGAACGTGTTATAATGCCGCGACTGGTGGTCTCGCTTGGCAACGGCCGACTATGGCGAGCAATGTTGCTCCATCTCGTAAAGCGAACGGGTGACCCCGACGCACGTGACGAACTGCTGCAGAACCCTGCCCCCAGAGGGGGTTGTGCCAGCCGAGGGCAGCATCCTAGTTTACCCAAAAAGTCCTCTTGACTTCGGCACAGGATTGGTGGACTATGGGCCCCACGTTGGCTACGGAGGGCCGTTCAGTGGGTCTTGATCTCATTCCGCCACCGCTACGCAAGCGATACCGCATCGACGAACGCCAACATGCCGTGGCGATACTTGCTAGCGATTTTCCGAGCGAATTCCGCGATCTCACCAATTGGCTGCGACAGTTTGTCTTGCGCCGCACACAAGTCTTGGCGAAGGGCGGCAATAAATCTCCGATCGCGCGCCAGATCGACGCCTTCTTTGCTGCCAAGGGATGGGCAGAGACCAAATTTGATACGAAGATCGTGGTAGACGAAGCGGAAAAAGAAACGCCAACTCACAAGATTGACAATTTCAAGAACGGAATTGGCATCGAGGTCGAGTGGAACAACAAGAATCCGTTTTTCGACCGCGACTTGAACAACTTCCGATTGCTACATCAACTCGACGTGCTCTCGGTCGGCGTGATTATCACGCGCCTTTGGGAACTGCAAGAGGAATTCAAGTCGCTGGGGAAGGGGGCCTCGTACGGCATGTCCACCACCCACTGGGACAAACTCCTCCCTAAGGTAAGGGGAGGCGGAGCTGGTGGTTGCCCCCTACTCTTGATTGGCCTCGGCTTCGCGTGCTACGATCGCGCTTCGTGATACCATTGCCGGTCCCCGTGTATGCGGCGTAGTCCGGTCGGCTTTCCAAATACGTATCTACCTCATCCCCCCACGTCGTCCAACCATCAATGCGTTCTCGCGCAAAGAGTTCCAGGTACGGACCAGGGCTGCATTCTTCAATAATGTCGTATACTTCCGCCGGCTTCCGTGAATGCTCTCGCTTCCGAGTGGCAACGATGTTTACCTGCCTTCGACCCGGAGCGAGTGTGCGCATGCTCCCGCGAATCCCAAAAAGCAGAAGTTCGGTCACATTGCGGAAGTAGAAGCCAACCCCCCGCCCATCCGGGCCGCCGTCCTTGCGGATCTTGTACCAGACGATGTTTGTCTTATACGTGAACCCCCACCCTTGCATGATCTTCAGGCCGTTCGGGAGTAAGGCATTCGGACACCACAAATACAAGTGGCTGGGCGTTCTAGCGTGCTTGGCCACTGGCAATGCAGCAATCTCGGCCAAACTCATCGTTGGGTATCGTCGGAGCCGCTTGTGTTCCGGCGCCATCTTCCCGGTGCGGTTCTGAAATCGCCACGGCGGGTCTATGAGGATCGTTGCGAACCTGCCGTTGAGGCCGCATAGTTCAATCATTGCTGTACCCCGTAACCAGATTCTCCAGGCTCAAAAGCGTGTCGCTGACTTTCCGCGCCACGGCGGGCGTCACGCGTAATGTACTATGTCTCGCGCTAGAATGGTAGTGGGCCAGATCCAACGTAACGGCGGCTGCAAATCCTTCCAGCTTCTTGGAAAACGCGAACAACGGGCGAGTTTACACTTGATGAAGGTTCGGATCATGAGTTTGCTCTGCGCGACGGGGCTGGTGCATACCGTGGGTTAGTCTGTCTATCCAAATATGGATCGACGGCCAGTATGCACTGATTGCCACATGATAGTGCCTCGGTGAACTTTTGTCAACCTTTATTTGGCCCGAATGATGTCTCGCCGCGTGGCCAGTTGACATTGACCCCCGGCACTCTTGCACTACAATGCCGCGACGCATCATTCTGCACCAGGACCGCCGACTGCGCGAAAGCTACCCGATGACCCAACCCAGCCAAGACGAACCGACCGGCGGGGCGGCCGGACTGGAGGCCGCCCGTCGTGAGAAGCTGCGAAGGATACGCGAACTGGGGATCGATCCCTGGGGCGGACGGTTCGACGGCCATCTGCCCATCGGCCAAATCCGCGGCCGCGAGGGCGAAATCGTCGCCCAGCCGCCCGACGAAGGCAAGGGCCCGGCCGAACAGCACGGCCCCAGGATTCGAGCAGCCGGCCGCATCCTGCTCCGACGCACGGCCGGCCGAGCCCTCTTCATCGACATCCAGGACTGGACCGGCAAGATCCAACTCCTGATCGGCAAGAAGCAGGTCGGCGAAGAAAACTGGGAACTGGCCCAGTGTCTCGACCTGGGCGACATCATCGGCGTCGATGGAGAGCTCCGCCACACCCGGACCGGCGAGCTGACCATCTTCGCCGAGGACCTCCACTTCCTCACCAAATCGATCGATACCCCCCCGGCAAAGCACAAGGGCCTGATCGATCCCGAGCTGCGGCAGCGGATGCGCTACCTCGACCTCGTCCACTCCGAGGGCGTCCTCCAGCGCTTCCTCCGCCGCACCCAGATCGTCCAGTCGATCCGCAATACCCTGGCCGACGAAGGATTCGTCGAGGTCGAGGGCCCCACGCTGCACGCCGTCCCAGGTGGGGCCGCCGCCCGGCCCTTCACCACCCACCACAACGCGCTGGATATCGACCTCTTCCTGCGGATCGCCCTGGAGCTGCACCTCAAACGCCTGCTGGTCGGCGGGATCGAGCGGGTCTACGAGCTCGGACGCGTCTATCGCAACGAGGGCGTCAGCCCCCGACACAATCCCGAGTTCACCATGCTCGAGGCCTACCAGGCCTACGGCGACTACCGCAGCATGATGGAGCTGACCGAGAAGCTCGTTGTCGAGGCGATCCGGGCAACCGGCCAGGACCTGAAACTCCCCTGGGGCGAGAGGCAAATCGACTTCACCTCGCCCTTTCCCCGAAAGACCTACGACGAGCTGTTTGCCGAGCACACCGGCGTGGCGCCCCACGACGCGGAAGCGATCAAGGCCTTCGCCCACGACTGCGGCCTGGAAACCGCCGGCAAACACCCCGACGTGATCAAGAACGAGGTCTTCGAGACCCAAGTGGAGGACAAGCTTGCCGGGCCGGTGTTCGTGCTCGACTACCCGGCCAGCATCTGCCCGCTCACCAAACGCAAGGCCGGCCGGCCGGAGATCGCCGAGCGCTTCGAGTTGTTTATCCAGGGCATGGAGTTGGCCAACGCCTACACCGAGCTGAACGACCCCGATTTGCAGGAGGAGCTGTTCAGCAAGCAGCTAGAAGGTCTGGCCGAGGAGGACTCCATGGCCAGAAAGGACAACGACTTCGTTCGCGCGCTCCGCCAGGGCATGCCGCCGGCCGGCGGCCTGGGCATTGGCATCGACCGCCTGGTGATGGTCCTGACCAACTCGCAGACCATCCGCGAAGTGATCCTCTTTCCGCTACTGCGACCCGAACCGGACTGACCACCGATCGCTGACCACTTCAGGGTGGCAATGAATTGCCACCCCCTCAGCACACTATCCACTCACCACTCACCACTATCCACTCACCACTGACCACTCACTCATGTACAAACTCCTCCTCTGTTGGCGCTATCTCCGCACCCGCTACATCGCCCTGGCCTCGATCGTCAGCGTGATGCTGGGCGTGGCCACCATGATCGTGGTCAACAGCGTGATGGCCGGATTCACCACCGAAATGCAGAACCGCATCCACGGCATCCTCGCCGATCTGACCTTCGAGTCTCGCAGCCTGGGAGGCATGCGCGATGCCGACTTGCACATGGCGCAGATCGAGCGGGTGGCCGGTGATTCGATCGAGGGGATGACGGCCACCGTCGTGGTCCCGGCCATGCTCAGCTTCCAGTGCGGCGGCCAGTGGCACACCCGGCAGGTCCAGTTGATCGGCATCGACGAAAAGACCCAAAGCGGCGTGAGCGATTTCGGCAAGTACCTCCAACACCCGGACAATCGCCGCCAGATGAGCTTCCAGCTCCGCCAGCAGGGCTACGACACCCACGACCATCAGGCCGGCCCCGAGGCACCCCAGCGACCTCAAATGAAGGATGCCGGCTGGGGACACCGCCTCCGGGTTGCCCGGACCCAGGCCCTCCATGAGCAGCTCATCCGCTCCGGCACGCCCTCGCAGCAGCCGCCCAACACCCTCCCGCAGCCACCCGTCGAATCGGACCCGCGCCCGCATCTCTGGCCCGAAGATGCGTCGCCGCCGCCGGCCGACTCCCCCGATTCGGCTCCGGCGCAAGACCCCCCGCCGACCGACCCCTTCGCCGCGGCGCGGCCCGAATCCAACCAGTTCGACCCGGCCGTGCGCCCATACACCGGCGCGGTGCTGGGAATCGCCTTGGCCAGTTTCCGCACCCCTGCCGGCGAGGATCGCTTCCTCCTGCTGCCCGGCGACGACGTGAAGCTCACCTTTCCCACCGCCGGCCCCAAACCCACGGCCAGCTTCGCCAACTTCACCGTCGTCGACTTCTACGAGAGCAAGATGAGCGAGTACGACTCCAGTTTCGTCTTCGTGCCCATCCGCCAGTTGCAGGAACTCCGCGGAATGTACGAACGCCAAGCGAACGGGAAGGCGGTCTACTTCGTCAACTCGATCCAGATCAAGCTCAAGCCGGGTGCCGACGGCACGGTGGTCCGCGACAAGCTCCGGGCCGCCTTCCCACCGGAACTCTACGGAATCTACACCTGGCGCGACAAGCAGGGACCGCTGCTGGCCGCCGTCCAGATGGAAACCGCCATCCTCAACGTCCTGCTGTTTCTGATCATCGCCGTGGCCGGCTTCGGCATCCTCGCCATCTTCCTGATGATCGTCGTCGAGAAAACCCGCGACATCGGCATCCTCAAATCGCTGGGCGCCTCGGGCCAGGGCGTGATGGGGATTTTTCTGGCCTATGGGCTCTCACTGGGAATGGTCGGGTCCGGCGTGGGGTTGGTCTTGGGGCTGTTGTTGGTCAGATACATCAACCAGATTGCCGGCCTGTTGGGCCGCATCACCGGCCGCCCCGTCTTCGACCCCTCCATCTACTACTTCTACAAGATTCCCACCATCGTCAGCCCCACCACCATCGGGTGGATCATGGCCGGCGCGATGGCCATCGCCGTATTGGCCAGCATCCTGCCGGCCCTGCGCGCGGCACTCTTACATCCCGTGGAGGCATTGCGGTATGAGTGAGGTCCTCACCCTGGAAGAAAAAGGCCTCGGCCTCAAAGCCGATTGCCAACTGCTGGCCGTGGCCCTGGCAAAAAGCTACCACAAGGGGAACATCAAAGTCCCCGTTCTGGCAGGCCTGAACCTGGCGGTCCACCGCGGAGAGTTCCTGGCCGTCGTCGGCCAAAGCGGCTCCGGCAAAAGCACCCTCTTGCACCTGCTGGGCACCCTCGACGTGCCGGACGAAGGGGAGATCTACTTCGACGGCCGGCGGACCGACAACCTCCCCGGCCCTCAGCGCGACGCCCTCCGAAACAGGCGCTTGGGCATGATCTTCCAGTTCTACCACCTCCTCCCCGAACTCACCGCCCTGGAAAATGTCCTCGCCCCCCTGATGATCACCCACGACACCCTGAGCTACCTCCTCTACCGCCGACGCCACCGCGCAACCGCCACCCGCTTGCTCGAAGCGGTCGGCCTCGGCCACCGCCTCAACCACAAGCCCCGAGAGCTCTCCGGCGGCGAGATGCAGCGGGCCGCCATCGCCCGCTCCCTGGTCGCCGGCCCCGATCTCCTCCTGGCCGACGAGCCCACCGGTAACCTCGACCAGGCCACCGGCCAGGAGATCATCAACACCCTTCGGACCTTGAACCGCCAGGAGAACCTCACTATAGTCATGGTGACCCACGATCAGGCCATCGCCCGGCAGGCCGACCGCATCGTCCGCCTCGTCGAGGGCCGCATCGAAGCCTAGCACCTGCAATCCGACACCCCCGGCTCCGACCCCAAACCACCTTCCGCCCACTACCCACTGCCCACTGCCCACTGCCAAATACCATGCCCCTGAAAGTCTATATCAACGGAAAACTCTACGACAAAGAAGACGCCAAGATCAGCGTCTACGATCACGGCTTCCTCTACGGCGACGGTGTCTTCGAGGGCATCCGCAGCTACGGCGGAAAGGTCTTCCGGCTGGCCGAGCACCTCGATCGCCTCTGGGATTCGGCCAAGGCCATCTGGCTGCAAATCCCCCTGAGCAAGCAAGAGATGGCCCAGGCCATCGAGGATACCCTGGCAGAGAACGGGATCAAGGACGGCTACATCCGCGTGGTTGTCAGCCGGGGTTGCGGCACCTTGGGACTCGATCCGAACAAGTGCAGCGATTCCCAAGTGATCATCATCACCGACCACATCTCGCTCTATCCCGATGAGTTGTATCAAAAGGGGCTCGAAATCGTCACCGTCAGCACGATCCGCAACCATCCGGCCGCGCTCAACCCGCGGGTCAAGTCGCTGAACTATCTGAACAACATCCTCGCCAAGATCGAGGGCCTCCAGGCCGGCTGCGTCGAAGCCCTGATGCTCAACCACAAGGGCGAGGTCGCCGAATGTACCGGCGACAACCTCTTCCTCGTCCGCCACCAACGCATCACCACCCCGCCCAACGAGGCCGGCATCCTCGAAGGAATCACCCGTGACGCCGTGATCGGACTTGCCCGCAAGCTGGGCGTCGACGTCCGGGAAGCCCCGCTGACCAAGCACGACGTCTACATCGCCGACGAGTGCTTTCTTACCGGCACGGCGGCCGAGGTCGTCCCGGTGGTCAAGGTCGACAGCCGCACCATCGGCGACGGCACCCCGGGCAAGATCACCCGCCAACTCATGGCACAGTTCAAGAAGCTCACCCGGAGTTGACCGGGCGCAGGGCAAGTTGCCTCAAACGCCGCCTTGG
>CAZUAM010000331.1:0-8094 GCA_964618095.1 uncultured Planctomycetaceae bacterium
CTGATGAGAACGATTCGCTCACTGGCTCGTCCTCCACGTCAGCGGCGGCTGCTTTCGCAATACCAGGTTCCCCGCTCATGGTCGACACGTCGATCGCCGTTGAACAGACTAACCCCGCCACGCCTTACGTGCCGATGGTGGTCGGCAATGTCGAAAACGTGAGCTCGACCGATGCTTTGATGTCCCGCCTGGTTGACAATCTCGATTCCCTTGGTAATCGCCAACAGGGCGATCCCCATGCACATTGCCCAACGGACGATCAGAAACGCGCTCCAGGCGGCACCGAGTTTGCAGGCATCGCGGGGACTACGGGTGGAGAGGAAGATCTGGAAGTCGTACATCTGTCCCGGCCCGCCCAGGTTCAATAGCAAGCCCTTGACCACCCACACCAGGACCAGCGCACCGAACAGCTCGTAACCGCCGTAGTCTGAGGGTAAATCCGCAGCGTGCTCCAATCGCCACTGGGGCATCAACGACGTCAACGACGTGCCGTCGGTCGGCGCGGCCCCAGCCAGCAGGTCCGGGCTTAAATGGGTGTAGGCGACGGCCGCGATCACGATGCTGCCCACGGTCAGCACGGCCGTTTGGATGACGTTGGTGATCACCACGCTGTACAGCCCGCCCAGCAGCACGTAGAGCGTGGTGATGGCGAAGATGGCGACGGCACAGACCCGGATCGAGGTTTGCTCGTCGAGTCCCAGCTCGACGTATTCGGCGGCGAACTTGCCGATCCCCTGGAATGCGTAGCCGATGAACCCTGCCAGCATGACCACCGCCATCAGGGTATAGGAGATTCGCGCGAGCTGGCCGTCGCGGCCGCTGCCGAAGCGGGTGACCATCCACTCGGCGCCGGTCATTACCCTGGACCGCCGCACCCACTTGCCCATGTACGACATGAAGAAGGCCGCCATCAGAAAGCCCCACATCCAGTGGTTCCACATCGACTTCATGCCGAACAGGTAGATCAGGGCCACGATCCACATCGTGCCGGTGATGTCGAAGGTGGAGACGGAGCCGGACATGGCCAGGGCCAGCCAGTGCATGCTCTTGCCGCCCAGGAAGTAGCTGTCGAGGCTCTTTGACGCCCGCCGCTGATACCAGAAGCCGACGCCGATCACCACGGCGAAGTAGAGGACGACCACCGCGTAATCAATTGGATGCATGGGATAGTTCCCGGTAGCGAAATCGGCATCCGCCGCCGAACCCTTTGCGAGACGCGGGCAAGTCAGCCTCCTGGCATGTCCCAGCGGTTCCCGCGGTGCAGATAGGCGCGGGTTTCGAGAATACCCGCTGGATCAAGGAATTGCAATCCTGAAACAGGTCTGTTGGAGTCCGGCCCAACGGTCCGTTTCCGTATTCTATACTTATCAAGGAGAAGTCAAAGAGAAGCTGACGCCAACTCTATGGGAGAATATGTCATGAATCGGCCCAGAACGCATCCTCGATTGAAACGAAATACGTCCCCCCGATCCGCTGGTGACTTGATTGGGTTCCTGGTAATCGTGTGGCTGCTCGGTCTGTCGGCCGCCGCGGTGTTGGCGGCCCCGGACGTACCTCGCGAGCCACCGGAATCCCACCCACCCAGATCGTCGTCGCCGGCGTCAACGAGGTCCGGCGACGACCAGCCGCTGCCGGAATCCGAACTGAGCCCGGCCGAGGTCTACCGCCGCACGCTCCGCAGCACTGCTTGGATTTTGTTTATTTTCCAGGATGACGAAGGAGAGCGCGTATCGTCCGGAACGGGCTGGGTCCAGGACTCCGAGCGAAGGCTGCTGGTCACCAACGAACACGTGGTCCACGGCGTCGACAGGGTCGAGGCCTTCTTCCCGGAGGAAAAGGACGGGCAGGTTGTCACGGACCCAGAATACTACCGGGAGGAGGTCGAGGTGCTGGCTGGGGTGGTTATCGATCGCGACAGCAAGCGCGACTTGGCGCTCGTTCAACTGGATTCAATTCCGCCGGGGGTCAGGGCACTGGAATTGGCCCAGCAAAGTCCCAGTCCCGGCGAGCGGGTCTTCTCCGTTGCCGCCCTGGCCAAAGGCAGCGAAGGCCTGTGGGGCTTCACTACCGGCGACGTTCGGCAAGTGTACCGGAGATCTCACGCGAACGGCGGCTACGCGCGCGTGGTCGAGACGCAGTTGCCGACGAATCCCGGCAGTAGCGGCGGCGCGGTGGTCAACGACCGCGGCCGGCTGGTCGCGGTCGTTGAAGGCCACGTGACCGACGCACGGCTGGTGAGCATGTTCATCGACGTGGGCGAAGTCCGCCAGTACCTGGCCGAAAGTCTGCCCCTGGTCGAGCCGGGGACTGCACAGCAATTCAACCAGCGCGGCGTACGCCGACACAACGAAGGGCGCTACGAGATGGCCATTGCCGACTACACCGAAGCCTGGAAACGTGACCCGAACGACACGATGATCCTGGTGAACCGAGGCTGGGCGTTCTACAAGAAGCAAGATTTCCAGACGGCCTTGGCCGATTTTGACGAAGCCGTTCGCAAGACCCCGGATTTGGGAGCGGCGCGCGAAGGCCGCGGCACGGCGTACCGCGAACTGGGCAATTACCGACGAGCCATCGCAGACTTCACTGAGGCCATCCGCCGTGATCCCGAGGATCCCGGACTGTATCAACGACGCGGGACCGCGTACTTCCGGGATCAGCAATATGAGAAGAGCCTGGCCGATCGCAGCCGCGCGGTACAGCTTGACCCTTCCGACGTGGATTACTTTGTGCAGCGCGGCCAGTGTTTGCGGGCGCTGCGGCGTTATGACGAGGCCATTGCGGATTTCGAGACCGCCGCCTCGCTCGATCCACGAAGCTTCGTACCCTTCTACGAGATCGGTTCCCTTTTAGGCGAGTTGAAAGACTACGAGCAAGCTGTCCCGGCCTTGACTGCCGCCATCCGGCGCGACCGGACCGTTGCCCAATGCTTCAATAACCGAGGTCTGGCGTTGGTGGAACTCGGCCACTACGACGATGCCGTCAAAGACTTTTGTGCGGCGATCAACCTGAAACCGAACCATGCCCCCTACTATCGACGCCTGGGAATTGTCCTTTACAAGGCGAACAGTTACCAACTGGCACTGGATGCCTTCCAGCGGGCCATCGAACTGGATCCCCACGATGCCGCCACATATTCGTGGCGGGGTGATTGCCACCAGGCCCTGGGGAATGCTCAGGCAGCGAAGAACGACCGCCGCAAGGCCAAGCAGCTCCAAGGCCAGCGATAGCCGGAGCCGGACACGCTGGTCGCGAGCACGGAACGGGGCAACAACGGCCTATTGACTCCGGCACGACCGAAGGCCGGCGTGCCAGCAGCAGCTTGTCTGCCGCTGCCCGAATGCAAGGGCGGACAAGCCGCCCATGGCACCCGCCCGTTCGTTGACCGTGCAAGAGTCAATAGTCCGGGGCAGAGCCAATCATCTCCGGTGGCGGGATCCCGCAAAGACTGCCGATAACGCCAGGCCGGCGAACATCGCCAGGCCAACAGCCAGCCCAAGCACCATACAGCCCAAGAAAAACGGCGATGCAAACGATCCCCCCAGAAGCAGCCCGGGAATTGCGGCCACCAGTGGCCCCAGGCCCAGACTTGTCAATGCCAGGCGAAAACGGTCACGGCGCCCTCTGGAAGCAGCGGGACTGCCCCCAAGTAGACGAACGACCATCCCAACAAGGGCGCCGGCGACAAGAGCGCCGGGTAACGGAAAAAGGAAAACACCCGTGGGAAACTCGTCGTAGAATGCGATACCCAGGACCACCCCTCCGATGGCGCCCGTGCCGACTCCTGCAATCAACGGCAGATTGCTCGCCTTCCCAGGGCGTTCTTCGCGTCGGGGCCGGCCGTCTGAGTTCCGGTCGACGTGCTCTGGAGATCTGTACGGATTCTCGTCGTGGTGGCCTTCGCACTCCATGCTTCATCGTTCCTACTGGTTGACCGCATCAAGCATCGCAATCACGTTTTCCGGCGGGACGTCGGCCAGGACGTTGTGGACCTGCTGGAAGACGAAGCCTCCACCCGGGCTGAGAATCGCCACTTGTTCCTTGACGTGCCGGCGGACCTCCTCCGGTGTGCCCCGCGCGAGGACGCGGTGGGTGTCGCATCCGCCGCCCCAGAAGGTCAGCCGCCGGCCGAACTCGGCTTTCAACTCCCGGGGGTCCATCCCGTCGCAGGAGATCTGCACCGGGTTGATGGCGTCCAGCCCGGCGTCGATCAGGTCGGGCAACAACTCCCGGACTCCGCCGCAGCAGTGGAGCTTGACCTTCACGTCGGCCAGCTCTTTGGCCCGCCGCCACATCCTGCCATGCCGGGGCGCAAAGAACTCCCGGTACATTGCCGGCGAGATCTGCGGGCCGGTCTGCATGCCCAGGTCGTCGCCGAAGAGGATGATGTCGATGTACGGCCCGACCAGCCCGAGGAACTTCTCCAGGTTGGCCAGGTGCATCTCCAGCAGCCGGTCGAGGAATTGATGGGCCCGCTTGGGATTGCCGGCCAGGAGCATCAGGAACCCGTCGTTGCGGTAGAGGAACTGTCCGATCTCCATCAGGTTCCCGCCGAACAGGGCCAGGATCGCCCGATCGGTCCGCTGGCGGAGCTTCTTCGCGCCCTCGACCATCGCCCGGTCGCCGAGCTTTCCGGCGACCAAGGGGCCGGGCGGGGTCCGCATGGCGATCCACATGCAGTCGGCCATGGCCTCGGGCAACCGGTCCAGGTCGTCGTCTTCGAGATACGGCCAGTAGGTCTGCTCGAAGTAGATCGCCCCGTCGGGCATTTGGCCCACGACCCGGCCGCTTTCCGATTTCAGCACCCAGCGCCCTTCCTGGCGCTGGGGCGTGGCCCAGACGGGCATTTGGCAGGGCGACCCGTCGGGCAGGGTCCAGTCGGTCCAGTGTTCGTCCTCCCTGGCGAATCCGCGGCCCAGCTCGATGGTGTCCACGCCGAAGCGGTCGAGCACGTCTTCGTCGATGACGGCCAGTTGCTGGATGGGGTCGTAGACGCGGATCGGTCTTTCCTCAAGGCCCAACGCCTGGCGGAGCTTTCGGTAAGCGATAGCCGCGATACCCGACGAGCGGTGCCCGCCGAAGTCGATCGGCACGCGATCGGGCTGCCTGTGGTTCATCGCGGTCAGGACGCGTTCTCGTGGGGTCATTGGTTCGGCTCCTACTCGATCCCCAGTTTCTTCTGAATCTGCTCCAGCGGCACGCCCTTGGTCTCCGGCATGATCCGCAGCACCCAGAGCAACTGTAGCACCATCATCACGGCGTAGAAGGCGAAGGCGTGTCCGCCGGAGACCGCGGCGATCATGGGGAAGGTCCAGGAGATGGCGGCGTTGAAGCCCCAGTGCGTAAGGCTGCCCAGTGCCTGCCCGCGGGCCCGCACGCGGTTGGGGAAAATCTCGCTGATGAACACCCAGATCACCGCCCCCTGTCCGAAGGCGTGGGAGGCGATGAACACCAGCAGGCTGACCAGCACGACCGTGCCGCCTGCCGCCGCGCCGCCCATGGCGGCGTCGAGCGCGGTTTGGGCCTGGGTAACCGCCGGGGTGAGTGCCTGGCCGGCGGCTTGCCGCGCGGTTTCCAGCGCCTCGGTGGCGTCGGCCACGGCCCCGAACTCGGCAGAGTAGACGTAGAACGCCCCGGCGACCGTGGCCAGGCTGAGGATGTAGCCGATCGAACCGACGATCATCAGGATCTTGCGGCCGAAGCGGTCGATCAGTGCCATCGCCAAGATCGTGAAGACCAGGTTGGTAAAGCCCACGGCAACGGCCTGGAGCAGCGCTGCGCTCTCACCGGCGCCGGCCATCTCGAAGATCCGCTTGGCGTAGTACAAGATGACGTTGATGCCGGAAAGCTGGTTGAACATCGCAATCGCGAAGGCCAGCAGGATCGGCTTGCTGTATTTCCTTTGGAAGAGCGGCTCGCGGAGCGCCTCCTGCTCGAAGTAGAGCGAGTTGCGGATCTCCTCCAGCTCGGTCTCGACGTCCCCGGTGTCCGTGCCGATCTCCGAGAGCACCGAGCGGGCCTCGTCCGTCTCGTTGTTGGCCACGAGCCACCGAGGGCTGCGGGGTACCAGGAACAGCAGGAAGAAGAACGCTGCCGCCGGAAAGGCCTCCACCCCGAACATCCACCGCCACTCGGCCGTTCCGAGATCAAGCTTGTCGATCAGAAAGTTGGAGAACAGGGCCACGAGGATGCCCAGCACGATGTTGAACTGGGTCACGGCCACCAGGCGTCCGCGAAGCCTGGCCGGCGAGATTTCCGCGATGTACATCGGCGAGACGACCGAGGCCCCGCCCACCCCAAGACCACCCAGGAAGCGGAAAAACAGCAGCGAGTACCAGCCCCAGGCCAGGCCGCTGCCCACCGCGGAGAAGAAATACAACACGGCGATCACGATCAGCGTGGTCCGCCGCCCGAGCACGTCCGCGGGCCGGCCGGCCGCGATGGCGCCGACGATCGTGCCGATCAGCGCGCTGGCCACGGTAAAGCCCAGCCAAAACTTGTCGAGTTGGTAAACCTTCTCCAGCCAGGCCTCGGTACCCGAGATCACAGCGGTATCAAAACCGAACAGCAGCCCCCCCAAAGCCGCGATGATGGTCGCGCGGATTAAAGATAGCTTCAAGGCACGGTTCCCTTCAGATGATGAGAGGCGGTAGTGGTCCGGGGGTCCTGGCCCGTATCGCGATCACCAGAACACAACGTATGGCGGGCGGATCACCAGGGGAAAGGTCCCCGCCTTGCCGCCCACCCGCCGGCCATTAAACCGTGACGGCGGTTTCCCACGTTCTCGAGCACCAAGATACCCGCCCCGCGGCACTCGGACAAGCGGGGCCTCAGCCGCCCGACGAGAGATCGACCACCGCCTTGATCACGCCGTCGCGGTAGCCGGCCACCAACTCGAAGGCCTCGCGGATCTGGGCAAGCGAGAAGCGGTGGGTAAGCAGTGGGGCGGTGTCGATCTGCCCTTGGCCGATCATTTGGATCACCGGGGCCACGCAGCCGATCTGCCGTCGGACGTTTTTGAACGTAAGCTCCTTCCGCCGCATGATGTGCGGGTCGAAGCTGACCTGCTCGACCGGCGGGATGCCCACCAGGACCAGCGTACCGCCGGGCGTAAGCAGTCGCTGGGCCCGGTCGATGCACGCCGGATCGCCGCTGCACTCGAACGCCAGGTCGAGTCCCCGCGGTTCCTGTCGGGTAATTGCCGCAGTGACGTCGTCGCCCCGTGCGTTGCCGGTCCAGTCGGCGCCGCACTGCCGGGCGACTTCCAGGCGCTCGTCGAGCAGATCGGTCATGTAGACTCCGCATGGGCCATTGGCCTTGGCACACAAGAGCACGCTCAGGCCGATCGGACCGGCGCCGAAGACGGCAATGCGCATATCAGAGGCAAGCCGGCCCAGCCGGACGGCGTGCAGCCCGACCGAAAGCGGCTCGCAGAGCACGGCCTGGTCGAGGGTCATGCTGCTGGGGATGGGAAAGCAGTTTTCGGCCGGCAGCACGCGATACTCGGCCAGTGCGCCGGGGGCCTCGCCCGGGCAGCCCATGAATTGCAGCTTGCGGCAGGTGTTCGGTCGGCCTGCCGTGCACTGGTCGCACTGGCCGCAGACCATGGCCGGATCGACGGCCACGCGATCTTCCGGTCTGAGATGTTCCACGGCCGAGCCGACCTCGATCACGGTCCCGGCACATTCATGTCCGATGGTGGCCGGGTACTCGACGATCTGATCGCCGATCCGCCCGTTCACATAATAATGCACGTCCGACCCGCAGACACCTACTCGATCGATCCGCAGCAGGACGTCGTAGGGCCGGTCGAGCTTTGGGTCGGGCGCGTCGCGGATCTCCAGTTCGCGCAAGGCGGTGAAGTAGGCAACTTTCATGACGGCTTCCTCTTACGCGGGGCAGACCGCTCAGGAGTTGGCAACTCGGTACTGAGTACACCGTAACCCGCATTCTCACTCCTCATCTTGTCCGTTCCCCTTATCTCAGGCCCGCTCCCCTTTGGCCGTCAGGGCAATCCCGGCCAGGGTCAGGTGGGGGACGTGCCGGGCGGAGCGGCCGAGCAGCTCGGCCACGGCCGGGCCGGCGCCGCCGGTC
>CAZUAM010000332.1:0-8094 GCA_964618095.1 uncultured Planctomycetaceae bacterium
GAAGGCATCATAACCGGTCGGATTCTGCTGAACTTGCTGTCCGATGGCGCCAATGGAAGCTATCGACATGGTTCATCTCCCTTTCGGTTTGGTCGCGCCGGGTGGGGCGTTGACATTGTTTTGTCCGCCGGGTGGATTTCAAATCACCACGTTCAGTTGGGTTCCCTCGCCCGGCCGGTTCGCCGCGCCGGGATCGGAGACGGCGTTCGCGTCCGGATCGCCGTCCCCGCTCGGCTGCGGAGCGCTGCTGCCTCCGCCGCGGTGATCCGACTGCGTGTGATTAGCCGTTTGATCGGGTAAACCACCCGGCGAGCGGTCCATCAAGTCGACGTCGAACTGCTTGACCCTGATGTCCTGTTGGGCCAGCCGGTCGCGGAGCGCCGGGAGGTTGTCCAAGAGCAGATTCCGGGCGGTCTGAGTTTCTGCCTCAACCCGCGCGGTCATCGAGCCGTCGCGAACCGTGATCTCCAGTCGCAGGGAACCGAGCTGGGGTGGGCTGAGGCGGAGGCGGAGGCTGCCGCTGCGCTGGCCGATGGCACGGAACGCGCGGGCCACCCGCTGCACAAAACGCGCCTGATCGACCTGGCCCGATTCGCTGTCCTGGTGCGGCTGTTGCGTGGATCCTGCCCGCGGCTCCTGGCTGGGCGAAATCCGCAAGGGCACGTTCAGCCGGCTGTCGGGGGCGGCAGTTGCGGCCGGCTTGGCCGTCTCTTCCCCTGCGTTTACGTTCTGGTCCTCGGCAACACTCGTCTGCCCACCGGCAGAGGTTGCCGGCTGGTTTGAAACAGTCTGAGCATCGGCCTGCGGATCGGCCGCAGTAGCCGCGTTGGCCGGGTTCCGCGTGGGCCGTTCTGGTGCCTGCCGGCTGGTCTGTTCGTCAGCCGCGCTCTCTGTCTCAGCCTGGTGTTGAGCCCGCTGCGAAGTGCCGGCCTGGGAAGCTTGCATCTGTGACTGTGGCTGCTGGGCCGGCGCCTCGTCTGGCCCGTCGCCTCGTTTGTCCGAGCGGTTGCGGCCGCTGGTGCCATCCGTTGCCTGCCCCAGGGTTTTGTCCGGGGCCTCGGTATTCGCTTCGGCGCTATTGGTTCCGGCGGCCGGGTCTTCTTCCGAGACGCGCTGGAGCGCCGGGCCGTCCTGCGTGGCCGTTTGTTCGGGAAGGGTGTGCGCCGCGGAACTCGCCTCCTGTTCGGCGGAAGTGGGGTCGGCTGCCGGCTGCTCGGGCACAGGCTTGCCCGAAGTCTTCTGAAGATCATCGGCGTTGGCTTTCTGCTCTTGCCCGGTCTGCGAACCGGCTTCGGCGGCCTCGGATGCCCGGCGGTCTTCGGCGTCGGTCTCCGCCTCGGCGTCTGCGGTTCGATCGTTTTCGGCAGCGTCCCCGGGCGGGGCCTGCCCGCTGACGTTCTCATCGGAATCGACGTCCGCCGAGTCCTGGGGATCCCTGCCCTGCTCGTCGGCAGCCGGCTCCGTTTGGGCAGTGGACTGCCCGGTGGCGTCGGCCGGGGCAGCCTGGGGCGGGCTGAGCCGAGCGGAATCGGGCCGGGCGCCGGCGGTTGTCTCCTCCGACTGCGCCCGGACCCGCCAAAGGTGGTCGTCGAACGATTCGGTCTCAGCCGCTTGGCTGCGCAGCCTGGCCGAGTCCGCCAGGATCACATCCATCGGCACCAGGGCGAAGACGTTTTCCAGTTTCATTTGCGACATCTGGGAGCCTTGTAGCGAAACTTGTGCGAATGTTGGACACAGGTTGACGGTTTGCGTTGACCTTTGATTGAAGGACGCCGCGGCAACCTTCAGGGGCTGGTCGGGTTGGGTGGATTGAGTTTGTTTTGCGTATCGGCCGCCAGTTTGGAGTCGGGGAAGCCTTGGCGGATTCGGCGGAGGATCTCGTAGAGCTGTTCGCTTTCGCCGGGAAGCTTGAACTCGGCCATGATCTTGCCCGCCTTCGAGTCCGGCATGCCGGCCAGCAGGGCCACCACTTCGTCCAGCTCGTCGTTCTTGAGCATCTCCACGAGCTGCTCCTTGGCCTGCTTGGGTTTGAGCGATTCGAGCTTCAGCCGGGCGTTCTCCCTGCCGGTGGCGACGGCTCCCTGCTGTAGGTCGAGTAATTCTTTCTGGAAGGACGCCCTGAGCTGCTCGCAACGCTGCATTTCCTCGGCCAGCGTGCTTTGTTCGGAGGCAAGTTGACCCAGGCCCTGTCTCAAGGCCTGCTCGCGGAGCTCCAGGTGGCGCACTTTGACGGCGCGGGTTTGTCTGATTTGTTCATAGGAGACCTGCTCGGGAGAAATCTGGTCCCGGTCGCGTTCGGCCTGCTCCCTGATCGCGAAGATGTCGATCCCTTGGGCGATGGCCAGAACTTGGACCACCTTGTTGCGATCCAGTTGCCAGGTCAGGATCAGATACGCCAGGAGGATGATCTGCGCCAGGATCGTGGCCACACAGAAGTAGGCAAACAGGAATATGCCGGCTCGTAGGAGTCGCGTGATCATGGGACTTTCTCCCGGGTTGTACGTTGCCCGGCCACTTCATCCAATTCCTTGATCTCCCGCCGGTCTTCTTCCTGGCGGTGGCGTCGGGCCTGTTTTTCGCGTAGTTTTTCCAGGAGGCGAACGTCGCGGTCGGCGTGGAGCAGGGCCTGGCGCCTGCGGTCGATCTCCGCACTGACCGCCTCACGCTGCCCGGCAAGCTGACTCTGTTGGGCCCTCAGCGTCACTTCGTAGCGTTGTGCCTCGACGAGCCGATCGACGTCGACCGTCCCCGGCCCGGCGACCTTGCGGCATTGGGCCTGCAACCAGCTCAGTTCCCGCCCCACGCGGTCCAGATGCTCCCGCAGCAGGTCGTCCGCCCGGTACGCTTCGGCCAGCTCGGCGCGGCGCTCGTCGCGGGTAGCCTCGCGGAGCCGCAGCAGGGTCGCCAGTCGGAACTTGAACTTTGCCATGCCTTACGCTCGGTTTTTGCCGGATTGGGTCGGGGACTCGGAGACTTGAGCCGGCGGCTGCTTGGGCTGCCGGGTACCGAGCCGTTCCACGTATTGCCGGTTCAAATGGATCAGCCCTTCGCGGGCTTCCTCCATCGTCGACGGGTGCTCGATCGGCTGACGCAAGTAACGGTTGATGTCCTCCATCATTTCGACGGCCACGTCGACGGTCGGGTTGCTGCCGCGGCGGTACGCGCCGATCGAGATCAGGTCTTCGTGGTCCCGATAGGCCGCCAACAATTCCCGCACCGCGAAGGTGGCCCGGCGATGTTCCTCGTCGGTCACTTCGGGCATCAGACGGCTGAGGCTTTCCAGCACGTCGACGGCCGGGTAATGTCCGCGGGCGGCCAAGCTCCGCGACAGCCAGGTGTGCCCGTCCAGCAGACCACGCACCGCGTCGCTGATCGGTTCGTTGGGATCGTCGGCCTCGACCAGCACGGCGTAGAAGGCGGTGATGCTGCCTTTGGGGCTGCGGCCGGCACGTTCGACCAACTTGGGCAACAGGCCGAAGACCGAGGGCGGGTATCCGCGGGTAGTGGGGGGCTCGCCGGCGGCCAGGCCGACCTCTCGCTGTGCAAATGCAAACCGGGTAAGCGAGTCCATCAACAGGAGCACGTCCTTGCCCTGGTCGCGATAGTATTCCGCGATTGCGGTGGCGGTCAGCGCGGCCTGCACGCGGACCAGGGCCGGCTCGTTGCTGGTGGCCACCACCACCACGCTCTTGGCCAGCCCGTCGGCTGCCAGGTCCCGCTGGATGAACTCGTTGACCTCGCGCCCCCGCTCGCCGATCAGGGCGATCACGATCACGTCGGCCGAGGTGTATCGGGCCATCATCCCCAGCAGGATGCTCTTGCCCACGCCGGAACCGGAGAAGATTCCCATCCGCTGCCCCTTGCCGCAGGTCAACAGCCCGTCGATCGCCCGAATCCCCGTCGACAGCGGCTCGTCGATTCTCGGTCGCCGGCAGGGATGGGGAGGACGGCGTTGGAACAAGGCCCGGTGCTGGAGTGCCGGCTGGGGTCTGCCGTCGACGGCGTTGCCCGCCGCGTCGATCACTCGCCCCAGGAACTGCTCGCCCACGCGCAGCCAGCGCGTGGTCCGTGCCAGGCGGACCCGGTTGCCGTGCCGGACCCCGGCCGGGTCGCTGAAGGGATAGAGCAGGGTCATTTCATCGCGGAACCCGACCACTTCGGCCATCAGCGGCGGGCCGGTTTCCCGCTGGATCTCGGCCACCGCGCCGACCGGGGCCGGAAAACCGGCCACCGAGATGGTCATCCCGACCGTGCGAGCCACGCTGCCCACCAGCGCGGTGGGCATCACGGCTTCAAGTTGTTCGGCGACGTCCAGCATGGGATTTGGGATTGCAGATTTGGGATTTGGGATTTGGGATTGCAGATTTGGGATTGGGGATTGGGGGCCCGTGGTTTAGCGGTCGCCGGCACGGCGACCTCCTGACCGCTGACCACTACGTGAGTTCCTCCTCGATTCGCTTCAGTTGTGCTTCGAACTGCTGATCGATGATGCCGAAGCGGGTTTCGACGCGGCAGCCGCCGGGCGTGACCTCGGGATCGGCCAGCAGCTCGGCGGTTGTCAGGGTGGACAGTTCCTTGATCAGGGCCTCGGCCCGCCCGCCGATCTCCTTGCGGTCGGCGGGATTCAGGTGGATTCGCAACTGGGAGCTGCCGGCGGCCAGCTCCAGGGCTTCGCGGATCAGGGTCAGCGTGATTTCGGGGTGCCGGGTGAGTTCGCGCCGGATGAGCCGCTGGGCAATGGCGGCCGAGACGTGGACCGCGCTTGCCTCCCAGTGGGTCAGCCATGCCTGCTTGGCGTGTTGAATGTCCTGGATCACCTGCCTCAGCGCCGGCAGCGCGGTGGCCAACTGCTCCCGCACGATTTGCTCCACCGCCTGCCACCCCGCCTGTCGCCCCTCCCGCTCTGCGTTGTCTCGGACGGCGCCGGCCTCCCGTCGGGCTTTGGCCACGATCTGGGCGGCTTCGGCCCGAACCTTCCCCAGGTAGCGGTTGGCCTGAACGGCCATGTCGTCGAAGTTGAACGCCACGCTTGGGCTGCGGCGGCCGGGTTCGGTGGCTCTGATAATCGTGGACATGAGTAGGTGGTGTTACGCGGTGGCGAGTGGTAACTGACTGGGTAGTTCGATCCGCCCCTGCCTGGCCAGGCGTCGAGCCAGGTCGGCGACCTGTTGCCGGGCGCCTTCCACGTCGCTGAGTCGGATCGGCCCCGGGTGATCCAGTTTGTGGCGGATGGTCTTGGCTTCCGGCGCGGCGAACCGCCGCAAGATCCGATCGATCAGCTCCGGCGGTGCGCCGACCAGCGCGGTCATTGCCAACTCGGGCTCGGCGGCCTGGAAAACCGCCATCAGGGCGGCGGCGTCCAAGCCTGCCAGGTCGTCGAACTCCAGCGGCGGCGGGCTGAGCCTTTGGGCCAGCGACTGGTCGCAGGCCCCGAGGTTGCCGAGGATCTGCTCTGCCACCTGGTCGTCGGACGCCTCGAGGATGCCGCTGAGGGCTTTCAGCCCGGCCACCCGCCGACGCTGCATGTGGACCTGTTGCGAGAGCCGCGACTCCAGGCCCCGCTCCACCTCGCGGAGGATCTCCGGGTCGGTCTCCTCCAGGTCCACCAGCCGGTGGATCACGTCCACTTGCAGGGCCGGTTGCAGCCAGGCGAGCACGCCGCCGGCCTGCTCGGGCGGCAGGTGGGAGAGCACCAGGGCGATCGTCTGCGGGCGTTCTCCGGCGAGCACCCGGGCGAGCTTCTCCCCTTCGGCTTCGTGCAGGAAGCGGAAAGGCCGGGCGTCGGCCGCAAGTGAGGGTTGCGACTGGCCGGGGGTAACGGGTGCCATTGGCACGTTCAGTTTGCGGGCCAGGCGGCCGTCCAGTTCTACTCCGGGCGGATATTCCTCCGGCCTTTCGTCGGTGGGGTATGGGCGTGTCCCGCCGAATGGGCGGGGGCCGGTGCGGAAGAACTCCTCGATCACCTTGCGCTGCTCGCGCGAATCGATCGGGCCCAGGTCGACCATCGTCTGGCGGACTCGTCGGGCCTGCTCGGGGCCCAACTGCTCGAGCATGGCCTCGGCGGCCGCCCGGTCGAGGCTGGCCACCAGGATGGCTGCTTTTCGGATGCCGTGATCTGGAGGATTCATGGTTTCAACTTGTGGTACCGATCCAGGTACGGAGGATGTTGGCGGCGGAGTCGGAGTCCTCCTGCACCAGTTCCGAGAGTTCATCCCGCAGCGACGGTCCGCTGCCGGTGAAGCGTGACAGTCGTTTCGCGGAAATCGCGGCGGCGGATTCGCCTTCCTCTTCCCCGGCCTCCGTGGGCAGAATCGCCGCTGCGCCGGCAGGTTTCGGGCTACTTGGGGTTGCGCGGATCATGGAGCGGAGCATCAGCAGACTGAACAGTGCCAGGCCGATCATCCCCAGTGTGCCCCAGTATTGACCGAACCAGACCAGGGCCTTCTCGGTTACCGCAGGGGCCGGGATTTGCTCGCCGGGGAGGTCCTGGAAGCTGCTGACGGTGATCAGTTGGGTCATGTCGTCCACGCCCTCGACCGCCGGCAGTATTGGGGCCACGTATTTCCGGATTTCGGCCTTCACCTCCTCCTCGACGGACTTCAGTGCGGCCTGGTCGGGGGTTTGCGGTTCTTGGCCTTCCTGGGTGGGGTTCTGCTCTTTCCAGACCTTCTCGAAGTAGCTCCTGGGGATGCCGATCGCCACGGACACCCGCTTGGGGGTCAGACCGACCTTTTCCGTTTCCGTCTGCTCGGTATTGGGGGCCGTCGTGGTCTCGGTCTGCGAGTCATCCTCGCTCTCCTGCGAACCCTGAGATTGCGAGCTGGCCAGCGCCATGGGGGTCATCGGCCGTTGGGCCTGGAGGCCGGGCCGGCCACCCGGCGCGCTGTCTTCGCGGGTACGCGAAGATTCTTCACTGGACTGGTGAATGATGATCCCCTTGGGATCGTACCTGACCTTCTTGACTCGATTGATCCGCTCGGGATCCAATTCGACGTTGGGCGTGACTCGCACTCCGGGGACATATGCCAGGGCGTTGAGGATCTTGGCCTCCCACTCCTGCTGGTACATTCGCTTCCGGGCACCGTAGGGGTCGTCCAGGTGGCTTCCGCCGTTTTCGGGATCGCCGTAGTAACTCATGTTACCGTTCAGGTCGGTGACGGTGACGTTTTCCGGTTTCAGCCCGCCGATCGCCGGGGCCACCAAGTGCCGGATGGCGGACACCTGAGACTCATCGAGGTGCTCGGAGCCGTCGGGCTTGACAGCCGCCGTGGCGGTGGTCATCTTTTCCCTGCGCAAGCTGGACTTGATCTCCGTATCGTACAAAACGTAAGCTTTTTCGATCCCGCTCATCGAGCTAATGTACAGCGCGAGCTCCTCCTGGATGGCAACCTTGAACCGTTGTTCCCGCTGCTTGCTCGATTCGAAGGTGCTCCCTGCGTTGAGCGCTTCGCGAAGGGCCTTGCCAAAATTGGGCGGCAGGGCATTGCCGTCCGCCAGCGCGCCCATGTAGGCCGACTTCTGCCCCCGCGGCACGAGGATGTGCGCACCATCCACCCTGTATTCCTTCAGGCCCGCGTTGTCAAAGGCCGCCTCCATCTTCGGAGAATAGCCGTAAGGGATCGGCTCGCCGTTCATCAGGTCACAATCCGGCCCGGACACCTGATGAGTGAACAGGTACCCCAGGCTGACCACCACCACCACCAACAGCAGCCCGGTGGTGATCCGTGCGGCCGGGGTCATCGATCGAAACAGGTCGCTCAGTTGGGCAAACGCCTTATTGAGGAAATCCATCCATGGAACCCCGTGTCGGGAGATGACGAAGGACTAATAACGACGCAAGGCGACAATCCTCATAAGAACATCGAACATCGAACAAGGAACGTCGAAGGGCCAAGGGCGGTTGGTTTGTCGTATTCTTGACATTGGTGGTCTATTGGTTTTTTTGAGCCGTCTTGACGCTCGTGACGAAGATGGCGATCAGTTCGTTGCACTCACCGATGATCGGGGCCAGCTTCTCTTGTGGCTCGATCAGGGGTCTTCGCTAAATCATCATCACCCAAAGTACTAATCCCATATGCAATTGTTCCATGCCCT
>CAZUAM010000333.1:0-8088 GCA_964618095.1 uncultured Planctomycetaceae bacterium
CCGGCCACCTTCCGCCGTCACTTGGTTCCCAAGCTGGAGCTTGGGAACCAGGGAACGTCCACGACGTTGGTTTTCTGAGGATCAATAAACAGCTCACTCCCGGAATCGTGCAACCCTGTCTGGCCATTGAGGAGGTCCGTTGTTCTTGATACAGTTGGTTTATGGCACGGGAAAAGCCCATCGGAATCGATCTTGGGACCACCTATTCGGCAGTGGCCTGGGTGGACGAGTCGGGGCGTTCGGCGATGCTTGGCAACGCCGAGGGCGATCTGCTGACCCCCAGCGTAGTGCTGTTCGGCGATTCGGAGGTCGTGGTGGGCAAGGAGGCCCGCGGCGCGGCCACGGTCCATCCGGACTGGGTGGCCCAGTGGGTGAAACGCGACATGGGCTCGGCTGCCTACTGCCGGCCGATTCGCGGGAAGTGTCTGCCGCCGGAGGTGATCCAGGCCTGTATCCTGCGGAAACTCCGCACCGACGCGGCGGGCATCGTGGGTCCCGAGGTCAGGGTGGTGATCACCGTACCGGCCTACTTCGACGAGCCCCGCCGCAAGGCCACCGCCGACGCCGGTGAGATGGCCGGCTTGAAGGTGTTGGACATCGTCAACGAGCCCACCGCCGCCGCCCTGGCCTTCGGCGAGATGCTGGGATACCTCTCACCGACCGGCGAAGCCAAGCAGGATATGACGGTCCTGGTCTACGATCTGGGCGGCGGGACGTTCGACGCCACGCTGCTGAGGCTCGCCCCGGGTGAGATCAAGACCATCGCCACCGACGGCGACGTTCAACTCGGCGGCCACGACTGGGACCAGCGGTTGGCCAACTACGTGGCCGAGGAGTTTCAGAAGCTGCATCAGTGCGATCCCCGCCAGGACCCGGTCGGCATGAACCGGCTGCTTGGGGCGGTGATCGAAGCCAAGCATACGCTCAGTGCCCGTAGCCGGGCCTCAATCCGGGTGGAGCACGACGGCCGGGCCAGCCAGGTCGAGGTGACTCGGGAACAGTTCAACGAGTTGACCGCCGATCTGCTGGAGCGCACCGCCTACACCGCCCGCCAACTCCTGGCCGACGCCCGGTTGCAGTGGAAGGACGTATCGCGGGTGTTGTTGGTGGGCGGGTCGACGCGGATGCCGGTGGTCGCCCAGATGCTCCGGCAGGTGACGGGGATTTCGCCGGATCGCACGGTCAACCCGGACGAGGCGGTCGCCCGGGGGGCCGCACTTTACGCCGGCTACCTGTTGGCCAAAGAGGGCCGCGGCGGGCCCGAGGCAACCTTCGAGGTGACCAACGTCAACGCCCACAGCCTCGGGGTGGAGGGCATCGACCGGCAAACGCTGCGGAAGACCAACGTGGTGCTGATCCCGCGGAACACGCCGCTGCCGGCAGAGTTCACCGAACGCTTCAGCACCAAGTCGGAAGAGCAGCGCTCGATCGTGGTTCAGGTCCTCGAGGGGGAGAGTTCGTTGCCGGCTGAGTGCACGCCCGTCGGGCGGACCGTGATCCGCGGCCTGCCCAGTGGATTGCCCAAGGGCTGGCCGATCGAAGTCACCTTCGAGTACGGCGCGAACGGCCGTTTGAGCGTGCGGGCGGTGGTGCCGGGGACCCACCAGGACGCCGGCCTGGAGCTGCAACGGACCGTAGGGCTCTCCCATGAGAAAATCGACCGCTGGAAACACCCCGTGGCCTCCTCGGCCGGGTTCGACGCCTTCGAGTCGATGGTCTTGGACGTGATGGACGGATCGGGGCCGGGCACACCGAGGGCTTCCGGCGAGACGTCATCAGCGGCAGACGCCCAACCTGACGGTGCCGCGACGCCCAACCACCAGGCGGACTTCCCGAGGCAACCGGCCGTGACCCAGCGGGCCAGGTCGGCTTCCGGCGCCCGGACGCGGCGTTGGTTGATCCTGTTGGTGGGCTACTTGTCGTCGGCGATCGTGGGTCTGGGTCTGGGTTGCCTGGTCTTGTGGTTACTTTCCCGGTGGTGGCCCGGTGTTTTTCACCTACCTTGGTAGTCCCAGCCGGTGGACCGGCAAGGCCATGCCCGCGCAGGTCGGGCGGAAGTGGCCCGTCCTTGGTACAATGATTAGGATGGTCGGTAGCCGGCGGGCGATGCCCAATACCGTCGAATTGAGGGCGAACCTGGCGTCAACACAGTGGCACCGGCGAGACGCCGGTGGTAAGCATTCTTGGAACCCGTCCAGCACGCCCTCGTTCCCACGCTCCGCGTGGGAACGCAGCCCTGCGACGCTCCGCGTCGCCGAGGCGGAACCTCCTTTCGGCCAACGGGTTACGTTGTTGCGAGGACGCGAAGTGTGCGGGATGTGCGTTACGACGCAGAGCGTCGTAACGAGGTTATTGACCGGTTCGACGAATGCTTACCGCCGGTGTGACGGAACTCACGGCAGCGCTTTCACTTATGTCTCACCGGCGAGACGCCGGTGCCACTTGATCCTTTTTGATATTACGCTTAGTTCAACGGTATTGGCGCAATGTCCGCCGCGTGAGACCGGCGGCTGTTAGCCGCCGGCTATAGACAGACCAGGCCGTCAGACCTCGGATGATCCGTCGAACAGTCGAGTTCGGCGGACCGCGGGAGTTCCGATTCCAGGACCCACGTCGTTCCCCCCATGAGCAGCCCAGCCATTCCTGCGATCGGCATCGACCTAGGCACGACGTTTTCCGCGGTTGCGCGGCTCGATCAGCGGGGTCAGCCGGCGACTCTGGTCAACGCCGAGGGGGATCGTGTTACCCCAAGCGTAGTGCTGTTCGACGGCGAGGACGTGGTCGTCGGCAAGGAAGCCCTGAAGGCCCTGGCCACCGAAAACGAGCGAGTGGCCGAATGCTCCAAACGCGACATCGGACATCGTGTGTTCCACAAGGTTTTCGAGGGCAAGCAATATCCGCCCGAGGTCATCGAGGCCTGGATCCTCAACAAGCTGCGAATCGACACCACCGGCCAGATCGGCCCGCTCAGCAAGGTGGTGATTACGGTGCCGGCCTACTTCGACGAGGTCCGCCGCAAGGCCACCCAGGACGCGGGCTACATGGCCGGGTTCGAGGTGCTGGACATTATCAACGAGCCGACTGCCGCCGCCCTGGCCTTCGGCTTCCAGCAGGGCTACCTCGACCCCCAGGGCAGGACCGACCAGCCGCGGCGGATCCTGGTCTACGACCTGGGCGGGGGGACCTTCGACGTGACGGTGATGGAGATTCGCGGCAACCAGTTCGTGGCCCTGGCGACCGACGGCGACGTCCGGCTGGGAGGATACGACTGGGACCAGCGGCTGGTGGACCTGGTGGCCGAGGGCTTCATCCGCGAGCATTACCTCGATCCCCGCGACCACCCCAGCGGGGCCGGAAAGCTATGGCGGGAATGCGAAGACGCCAAGCGGACCCTTTCCACCCGAAGCAAGGCCACGGTGGCCTGTGATTACCGGGGATGCGCCTCGCGGGTGGAAGTCTCCCGGCAACAATTCGAGGAGGCCACCCAGGACCTGTTGGACCGCACCCGCTTTACCACGGTGCAGACGCTCAAGGCCGCCGAACTGGAATGGGCCGACATCGAGCGGGTGTTGCTGGTCGGCGGCTCCACCCGGATGCCCATGGTCCGCGAGATGCTGCACGGGCTTTCCGGTCGGCAGCCCGATGCCTCGGTGGCGGCCGATGAAGCGGTTGCCCATGGGGCCGCCCTGCGGGCCGGCTTGTTGTTGGCCGAGCAGCAAGACCGACCGGCCTTGTTCTCCATCAAGAACGTCAACTCCCACAGTCTGGGGGTGGTGGGTACGGATCCCAAGACCCGGCGGAGGCGGAGCGGGATTCTCATCCCGCGGAACACCCACCTGCCGGTGACCAGGAAGCGGATCTTCAAGACGCAGAAGGCCAACCAGAAGTCGATCCTGGTCCAGATCGTCGAGGGGGAGAGCCCCTCGGCCGACGACTGCACCCAGATCGGCAGGTGCACGGTCCGCAATCTGCCGCCCGCTCTGCCGCCAAAGTCACCCGTCGACGTGCGGTTCCACTACGAGCCCAACGGCCGGCTGAAGGTCCGGGTGACGGTGCCGGGTACGGACCGGGAGGTCGAGACCGAGATCGTCCGCGAGAACAGCCTCAGCAAGGAGCACCTGGACGGCTGGCGGCGGTACATCTGCGAGATGGAGCCCACCAATTACCGCTAAGCCGGTTTGGGGAGCACTTGCTAACCCAATTTGATGGGGCGGACTGCATCTCATGTCGTCCCTTGCCGGGCCTGCTCTGCCGGCCGAAAGGCGTCGGTGTCCCTTCCAAAACACGGCCAGATCCGATATGATGGGGGGATATGATTTTGGGCATCAGTAGGTTGTAACGACCCGCTCGAATTCCTTAACATCAAGGATCCTTACCGTGAGACCTGTTGAAACCCGCTTCAGGTCGAACCGGCCACGCTGGCTGATCCGACCGGGCCGCCCGACCAGGGCCGCATTTACACTCATCGAGCTGCTGGTGGTGATTGCCATCATCGGGATTCTGATCGCCCTGCTGTTGCCGGCCGTGCAGGCAGCCAGGGAGGCCGCCCGGCAGCTCCGCTGTGCGAACAACCTCAAACAGTTGGGGCTGGCGGCGGTCAATCACCAGGACACCCACGGGCACTATCCCAGCGGCGGTTGGGGCTGGTACTGGGTGGGCGACCCGGATCGCGGCTTTGGCAGGCGGCAGCCCGGCGGCTGGATCTTCAACGTCCTCCCCTTTATCGAACAGGAGAGCCTCTGGGGATTGGCCGCCGACGGCCAGCCGGAGCAGCTTACCTCCCAACAATTGAGGGCTGCCAACCGGGTGACCAAGACGCCGCTGGCCATGTTGAGCTGCCCCAGCCGGCGGCCGGCGATCGCCTATCCCAGCCCCTGGGGCGGTACCTTCGTGGCACACAACGCCACTAGCAACAGCTCGTCCAACAACTTCGAGGTTCGGGCCGACTACGCTATCAATTGTGGCAGCCAAAGCAGTAACGAGTGGAATGAGGGACCGACCAGCTTGGCGGGCGCCAAGACCTTCAGTTGGGCCGCCGACGCCGCCTGCAACGGCATCAGCTACCAGGGCAGCGAAGTGGAGCTGAGCGACGTCGGCGACGGGGCAAGCAACACCTTCATGCTCGGCGAAAAGTACCTCAATCCCGATCACTACTCCACCGGGAACGATGCGGCCGACAACGAAAGCATGTATACCGGGTTCAACAACGACAACTTCCGCACCACCAACACAAGTTACAGGCCCATGCAGGACCAGGCGGGCTACGGCAGCACCTACCGGTTCGGCAGCGCCCACTCGGGCGGATGCCATTTCGTCTTCTGCGACGGCAGGGTCCAGTTGATCAACTACAGTATCAACGCAGTCAGCTACAGTTACCTGGGCAACCGCAGGGACGGAAGGGTCGTCAGCAGCGGCAGTTATTGATCGTTTCGGGGCATGTCGGCCGACCGCCAGTTGTCCATCAAGAGTGTGTGTCAGTACAATCTGGAGTGGTGGGAGAGGAGTTGCGGCGAGTGTTTGGAGACCGCGCCCCAGGTGGTACTTCATACATCTACGGCGGGGTGTCTTTCGCCGCTATAGACGCCAGCATATCACTTCACGAATAGCACCCTCTGCGTTATCATCAAGGAGGTGGGGTTAGGCGTTCCCGCTCCCTACCACTTGCAGTCGCACGTGTCAGACCTGTAAACATGGGGGACTCTTGCCATGAGACCTTTGGAAATCTCGCCCCAGGCTAACCAATCGTCGCGGACCGCAGCGGGCCGGACGACCCGAGCCGGGTTTACGCTCATCGAGCTGCTGGTGGTGATCGCCATCATTGGGATCCTGATTGCCCTGCTGTTGCCGGCCGTGCAAGCAGCCAGGGAGGCCGCCCGCCAACTCCGGTGCTCGAACAACCTCAAACAGTTGGGCCTGGCGGGGAATCTGCATCTTGAGACTCACGGGCATTTTCCCAGCGGCGGCTGGGGGTGGTTTTGGGTAGGTGACCCCGATCGCGGCTTCGGCAAACGGCAGCCCGGCGGCTGGGTCTACAACATCCTACCCTTTGTCGAGCAGGAAGACTTGCACCAGTTGGCCAGCGACGGTCAACCGGAGACACAGACCTCGCAGCAACTAAGACTCGCCAACCGGGTGACCAAGACGCCGCTGACGCTGATGAGCTGCCCCAGCCGGCGTCCGTGTATGCTGTTTCCTAAACCCTGGGACGGTACGTTTGTGGCCCACAACGCCTCGAGCAACAGCAGTTCCGACAACGTGGCCGCCCGGGGCGACTACGCCGCAAACTCCGGCAGCCAACAGCAGAATCAGCTTGGCGGCGGCCCGACCAGCCTGGCGGGCGCAAAGACGTTCAATTGGGCCAGCAGCAGTCTCTGCAACGGGATCAGCTACGAGCGCAGCGAAGTCGCGCTGAGCGACGTCAGCGACGGCGCAAGCAACACCTTCATGTTCGGCGAGAAGTACCTCAATCCCGATCACTACGCCACCGGGAATTCCGGGGGTGACAACGAGAGTATGTACACCGGCTTCAACAATGATCCCTTCCGTTCCACTAACACAAACTACACGCCCAGGCAGGACCAGCCCGGCTTCGGCAGCACCGTGCGTTTCGGCAGTGCCCATTGGAGCGGATGCAATTTCGTCTTCTGCGACGACAGGGTCCAGATGATCAGCTACAACATCAACCCGACCACCTACAGTTACCTGGGCAACCGCAGGGACGGAAGGGTCATCAGCAGCGGCACTTACTGATCTTCGCGGTCATCGCGGCCCCGCAAATCGGCAAACACCGGGAGTTCTTCCCATGAGACGGTGTATGATCCGCAGCCGGGCGGGCCGACCGGACGGTCCGGACCGGGCAGGGTTCACGCTGATCGAGCTGCTGGTGGTGATTGCCATCATCGGGATCCTGGTCTCTCTGCTGCTGCCGGCCGTGCAAGCCGCCCGGGAATCCGCCCGCCGGTTGCAGTGCTGCAACAACCTCAAACAGCTCAGCCTGGGGGCCATGCAACACGTGGAGCAGCACGGGTACTTTCCCACCGGCGGCTGGGGATGGCACTGGACCGGCGACGCCGATCGCGGCTTCAGCAAGCACCAGCCGGGCGGCTGGGTCTACAACGTCCTGCCCTACGTCGAACAGGACCGCCTCCACGAGTTGCCCGCCGACTCCCTGCCCCGCAAGCTCACCACCAAGCAGAAGGATCTGGCCAACGTGATGGTCAAGACGCCGCTGGTGATCATGAATTGCCCCAGCCGGCGGGAAAGCATCTTGTATCCGAAGGACACGGATAGCGGGACGTTTGTAGGATACAACGTCACCGACAACAGCCCGGCAGACAACGTCGTTGCCCGGGGCGACTACGCCATCAACTGCGGCGACAAAGTCATTACCGAATGGTTTCCGGGCCCCCCCGACCTGGAAACCGGCATGGACGACAAGTGGTCCGGTTGGCACGACGTCAAGTATTTCAACGGGATCAGCTTCGAGCGCAGCGAAATCCGCCCGGCCCACGTCACCGACGGCGCCAGCAACACCATCATGCTCGGCGAGAGGAACCTCAACCCCGATCGATACGTGCTCGGCTCGAACCCGGCGGACAACGAGCACATGTATACGGGCTTCAACAACGACAACTGCCGCAGCACGTTTGAACCGCCCTTGGAGGATCGCCCCGGATTCAACACCTACCTGCACTTCGGCAGCGCCCATTGGGCCGGATGCCATTTCGCCTTCTGCGACGGCAGGGTCCGGATCATCAACTACACGGTCGACTCTGTCACCTTCAACCACCTGGGCGACCGCATGGACGGCAACGCCGTCAACGACGCGAAATACTGAGCCCGTAGAGTGCGTGCTTGCACGCACGCGGGAGTGTGGGTTAGACGTCGTGCAGCCCCGTACCGGCACGTGTGCAAGCACCCACCCTCCTGAATCTGATTGATGCAATGAACTCGAAACCCCGCCACTTGCTGCTTTCCGTACTGGCTTGCTTGATCGGCGTCCCCGCCGCGGGCGCCCAACAGCAGCCTGCCGCCCTGGAATTGCTCCACAGCCGGAAGATCTGGGACCAGGGCCCGCACACCGCCTTT
>CAZUAM010000334.1:0-2873 GCA_964618095.1 uncultured Planctomycetaceae bacterium
CTTGCGAACAAGAGACAAGTGGAACTTCGGTTTAGCGGGCGGGCTTGCCCGCCGTGTAATCAGCAGCCGTTTTCAACGCACTGCACGGCGGGCAAGCGCGCCCGCTAAACGAAAATGTGGCGATACACAGCGATGCAGCCTTAGTCGGCTTCTTCCAGAATCAGCAGCCAGCCGCGGCCGGGCTCAATCGGAATCGGGTCGCCCGGCCGGAAGGTGGCTTGTTGCTGAAACTTCGCCACGGCCGGCGCCCGCAACCGCGCCTTCGATGCCTCCAGCCCCAACGCCGAGAAGTCGATGGCCAACCGGCAATCCACTTTCTGGCCGGCCCAACTGGCCAGCGACACCAGCGCCTTCTTCGGTTTCCAATAGACGGTGGCCAGGACCGAATCCCGATCGGTCTTGACCGGGCAACTCGGGACCCAGTAGCCGATCATCCGGCTGTGGTGCATGCCGAACTCGTCCCAGACCTTCCAGATCGGCCGGGGATCGGCCATGTATGGCAGCCGGGCGGTCATGCCGTAGATCATTCCGCGCCAGGGATTGCCGCCGCCCTGGAGCATCTCGCCCATCACGCCGAAAGGGATGCCCGATATCTCCACCAGCCAATAGTCGGGCGGCGTGTTGTAGTTGCGGGCTTCGCCGATCCAGACGCGGTCGATGTACGGCAGGTTCTCCATGTAGAGGTTCAGACAGCAGGCGAAACCGGCCCGCTGGTTGAAGTGGTTCCACGAGTGCAGGTCGATCAGGCTCCCCGGCCGGCGGCGGTCGAGAATCTTGCGGACCCGCTGCATCACCGTCCGATCGTAGGCCACGTCGTCGATGTACAGCCCGTCGATGCCCACGTTGCGGACCAGCCAGTCCAGGCCTTCCAGATAGTAGTTGTGCCAGCGCGACGTCCCGGTGGTGACCATGGCGACGTCGCGTACGCCGGGGGTGCACCAGGCGGAAACGTAAGGCGGATCGAGGTGTTCTTGCAGCCAGGTGTGTCCGCCGCCGGGACCGGGTGCCAGCACCTCGTCGCCCAGGCTCCGCAGGGCCCAGAGCTCCGCCGCATGGTTGCTCAACTCCCGAACCGTGTAGTAGATCTTGACCTTCAGGCCGTTGGCGTGTGCCTCGTCAACGTACCGTTTCATCTTCTCGGCGCGGAGAAACGGGTAGTTGATGTACGGATTCAGCTCGTTGCCGTGATGGATGTTGACCACGTTGGCGCCGGCCTGGACCACCTGGTCCGGCGGGTGATAGGCGTGGTAGTATCGCCGGGCCCAATGGCCGTCGGTTCTCAGCGGCTTCAGCGGCGTGATCAACAGGGAGAAGTTGAAGTGCAGCGTTTTTCCGGGCCGGACGTTCCGCGGCCCGCTCACCGCCCGCAGCACCACGCGGTCGCCACCCTCCTGGCTGATCGAGCAACTGCCTCGGCCCTGGTTGTGCCAGGCCGGCGGGAGGTTCAGCGGCTGGTGGCGGTAGTGGACGTTGATCAGCGGGCGGCGGTAGTTCTCACCGAAGAGCCGGCATCGCAGGCCCACGTTGACCTCCCCGATCCAGACGCTGTCCTGGTGCTTCTCCCGGTCCCACTGCCAGTGGTGTTCGGCCGGTCTGAGCCCGCCGGGACGCCCCATGCCCATCATGTATCGTGCCGCGTCGCGCCGAAGCGGGATCTCCAGTCGGAGGTCTTTCACCTCGGTCGCCCGATCGGCGGTCAGTCGCAAGCGATACGTCACGTGGCCGTCGAACTCCATCTGCCCGTCACAACGAAGCTCCAGGTGGCCGAGCCGGCTCGTCGATTGCCAGGCTACCACGCCGGCGCGCCGCTTGACGAACTCGATCTGCTTGCCGGTGAAGGCGACCTTCGTCCCGTCGGGCCGCTCGACCAGGAACCGGATTGCCCCGGCGAGCAATTCTCGCCCCTGCTCTACGAGATGCGTCACCTCAGGCGCGAAGTAACTGCGAATGCTCTTGGGCAACCCCGTCGCGTCGAGCGTCAGGTCCCGTCCCAGGCAGGCGACGGTCTTTCCCTCGACCGCAATCGGCGTAAACGGCGCCACCGGCTGGTCGTCCAATGCGATCGTCGAGTCGAGCCAGCGGAGGCGCGAGTGCCGCCACGGCTGGCCGTCGCCCGCATCTTCCAGCACCTCCAGGGCGACTTCCAGCCGCACCGCGATCTGCTGTGCCGGTTCCCCTTTGGGCCCGATGCGGATCGTGCCCTCGTACCGGCCGGGCTGGGCGTCGGCTGGGACCTGGACGCCCAACCAAAGCCCGCGCACCTTCCCTGCTTCCACGGAGAATCTCTTTCGCAGCGGCAGACCGTGGCAATCGACGCCGCCGGTGTTGAAACAGCGGACGGCCGCGGCGGGGATCGGCCGGGCCGTGCCCCAGCGCGGCCGAAAATCCCCCGGCACGACGTTGAGGTCTTCAATCGCGCGGCGGGCCGCAAACACGCCGATCTGCCAGGCGTAGAACTCGCCGCGAGAAGCCCGCCCCTCGAAGCTCCCGCGCGGCCCGGCCTCGACCCAACGCTGCGGGAGGTGGTCTTTCATTCGGATCGGGTGCCGGCGGTCTTCCGGGAACAAGAGGTAGCCGGCCTGTGGATGGTCCGAAAGCAGTTTCTCGAGCTGTTCACTCGTGGCGGCCTGCTCCATCGGGGTGAACTTGTGATGCTCGTCGATCGCTTCCAGGGCGATCACCTCGGCCCGCGGCAGCTTGCGCCAGGCGCCGCCGTCCGGCGCCTCCTTTGCCAGCCCGGCTCGCGACCGCCAGGCGGCGTCGGCCGTCTCCTTTGCCGGCTCGTAGACACCCTGCGGGAAGTAGCGCGACCCGGTCAGCTTCGACGGCATGTAATAGACGAAGTACTTGCCCGGGGCGGTGGCCGGCTGGAA
>CAZUAM010000334.1:2883-8051 GCA_964618095.1 uncultured Planctomycetaceae bacterium
AAGAGAAGTATTCGGAGAACAGCGTTGCGCTGAAGTTGGCCAGGGCGGTTTCGCCGACAAAGCTGCGGCGGGCCGAAGCCATGTTGAATGTTCAGAAGCAAGAGATCCGGCGGCTGGAAGACGATATCGCCGCACTCCCGCGTCACCCGCACCGCCACCACGTTGGCGACCGGGTTGCCGGTGGCGGCGTCGACGACGGCGATGGCCTTTTTTTCGGGTTGGGCGTCGCGCCGTCGCCAGGGCACGTGTGCCCAGACTGCATCGGCCGCCCGGTTCACGCGGACCACGGCCCGATGGTTGCCCCACTTTTCGGGCCACTTGTCCACACGGTAGGGAATCGACTCCGCCGCAAGGGCCTTCGACGTCAACAAGGCGGCTAACGCCAGGCAGAGGAAGAATCGCATCGGATACCTCGCTGATGTAAATGGGGGATCAGCCGAAACGTGATTGCCGCATCATCCCGGCCAACTGCCGATTTGACGGCTGAGTGGGGTTGCGTAGTGTCTGCAAAGTCACAGTGAGTTTAGCCGCCGCGGCCTCGCGGCGCAGTCCCCGGCGTGGCCGCCGGGGCTAAACGGCTTTCTCTGCAATCATTCTACCGGGCGACTTAGAATAGCAGCAAACGGTTCGGCGGGCAAGTTGCCGTCGTTGACGGCGGCTGGTTGAGGGCGGAAGTCCGGCCGGCGAGACTTGAACCGCCTATCGACCGTGGCTATACTCACCGGCGCGCCCGTGTGCCATCAAGCTGCCCGGTTTTGTGAACCGCGGACATACCACTCGACGGAACCGATCTGTCCGATACAGACTTCTTCAATCATCAGGAGACACGAGATGCCGCTGGATCGTCGCCGATTTCTCACGCAAACAAGCCGTTTCTCGGCCGGTGCCGCTTTGGGCATGACGGCGCTGGCCGGCCGATCGTTGCCGGCCGCAGAAGGGCGCAAGGCTTCGCCGAACGATACCATCGTCTGCGCCCTAATCGGCGGGGGCGGGCGGGGCAACTATCTGATCAACCTGGCCGCCCGGGAAGAGGACGTCGCCGTCACCACGGTGTGCGACGCCAACCGGCGGAACCTGGCTCGCACGGCGGCCGGCGTCGGCAAGATCCAGGGAAGGAAGGTGAAGCAGGTGGGCGACTTTCGCCACCTGCTCGGCGAGATCGCCTACCGCACGGGCCGCGCGCTGCGGTTCGATCCAAAGGCCGAGCAGTTCCCCGGGGACGAGGAGGCCAATGTGCTGCTTAGCAAGAAGCACCGTGCGCCGTGGGCGTTCAGTTCCTAGCCTCGCCCGCTCGGCTGCCACTGGCAACTCGAGAAGACGATCCGCAAGCACGGCAAGCTCGGCTGGTGCCAAGCAACCCCCTGAGAGTCGGTCCGTGCGGCCCGGAAGTTGCGTCCTGCCCGCCTGCTTCCGAAAAACTCGAAAAAACGGTGCAACCGTTACAAGCGGACGGTCGATATGACGTATGTGTGTGTCTGCAAGTCTGTCCTGCACGGTCGAACCCACCCAGAAGCAGGGCAAACGCAGGACCATCGGTTCACCTTTTCAGGAGCCAGACTATGCAAGTAAAAGTCTACGTTCCCAGGGTTATTGAGGTACCCAGCGAGTACCTTCCCGCGCTGGCCAAGCGGGCGGCCGACAACCTGGGCGACCGCGTCAGCGAAGTCTCCGCCACCCGGGGACACCTGGTTCGCCAGGCAGTCCAGGACGGACTGCTCCGCGAATTCGACGATCTGGTCGGCGAGGACGGCACGGTCGATCTGGTTTGCGACCCGGGGATGGAAATCCCGCTGGAGCTGGAAAACAAGACGCTCAGCCTCGCCGAGCTGCTCGAAGCGCTGCAATACAAACGTTCCTGGTCGGAGGTGAAGACCTCGGCCGAGGCGGCCTAGCCAACGTGGCCGGCCCGAGGACCCGGCAGCGGTTGGCCGGTGGCGGAGACGGTATGGCCTCGGGGGGGTACGGCACCCATGTCCCCGGCCCATTCTCCCACGGTCGATGTGGGGCGAAGTCGACTGCGCGCCGCCACGGTCCGAACCGGATGCCTATCGGGGGGAGGCTCGGGAAAAAAGGACGCCCATGACTCCGCAGCGGGAAAAGGTCGATCTGGAACAGATCCTCGGGCAGGCGATGCTGCCTCGGGCCAACCCATCGGTCCGGACCTTGCCGACCGCCGCGATTGGGACCAGGCCCTGGCGGCTGGTGGCCGCCGACGGATCCACCAAGGTCTTCGATTTGGCATCGCCCGCGGATCGCCCCAACAATGATGAACCGGTCGGGAATGCCCAGGTGCCGATTCGACCTCAGTTGTCTGAGATGCTTGCGGCCGGCGCCGAGCAGAGTTCTCCCGGCGGGGGCCAAGGGGGCCGGATCGCGGAGGCCCGCAGCCTGGACGCCGCAACGGTCCTAGCAGCCGGCGGCGAATGCGGGCTGGGCCGGGGGAAGCCATCGGAAGCCGTGGCCGCAACGTCGAACCATTGCCTGGCCAAGCCGGTCATGCCCCCGCAGGTCTCCGCAGGTTGCCGAGATATCGATTCGCAATTGGCCCGGATCATCAATCTCTGGCCCCAGTTGCCGCGAAGCATTCAAGCGGCCATGCTGGCGATGATCGAGGTAGCGCGGGAGCATCCGTAAGCGCCGATCTTGGCCGGGCTTCATCGCCCTCTCTGCCTCTCGGTTTGCGGCAAGTTCTTCGCGACCCGCACAACTGTCACTCACGGGTCCGATGATCGGCGTCCTGCCGGTTGTTTTCTCTGTCCGGCATCTTCCGGAAATATCGCCTGTAAGGGAGGCCGTCGATTTGGGACGGCCGCGCGGACGTATGACCGATGTGAAGGTTGTGGGCGATGTCCGGCGCGTAACGAATTTCCCGGAGATAACGGGCGAATCCGTGCCGGAGCCAGAAGGGCCAAGAAGGATTCGACAGGGACGAAGGGCCATGGAAATCCCCGAGGGAGAAGGAACCGGTCAAGGGAAAGACTCCGGCTGCACGCGCCAGGGGCCGACCGCCGAGGGCACGCCCGTCCATATCCGTTGCCCTCTCTGCCGAGAAGAGTTCGAGGTCTTCAGCACGCCGTGGCCGACCCAAGTGACCTGTCCGTCGTGCGACCTCCAATTCCCCTTCGAGCCGCCGGCGACGCCCGATCCGGCGCCGGGGGACGAACCGATTGCCGCCCAGCCTCGCGGCAGCGATCTGGACCGGTGGCTGGCCGGCGAGCCGATTCAGTTCCACCACCTCAACGATCGGCAGCGGCTCTGGCACTGCTGCCGGAAGCGGCCGTATCTTAGCGGGTTGCTGGCCGGCAGCGCCCTGGCCGTGCTGGCAGTTGCGATCATCGGAGCGGCCGGGTACGGCTACACCTCGATCAGGTTGAACCGCTGCGATCTCGAGCGTCAACAGGCCGAGCAGCGGCGTCGGCACGCCGAGTTGATCGTCGCCCAAAAAACGCGCCTGGCAGGCGAAAAACAGCAACAGGCAGAAAACGAAATCGCCGCCCGCCGTACCGCCGAACAGCGCCTCCGCGAAGCCGAAGCAGGCCGGCTGAAGGCGGAACGGGAGCGTGCGCGGGCCGAGCAGCAACTGGGACTTTCCGCGCGGGAAGCCCGCCTCGCCCTGGCCGAACAACTGGCCCGCGATTCCCGCCGCCTCCTTCTGGCCCGCCGCCCGCGCCGCAGCCTGTTCTTGGCCGGCGAGGCCCTGCGAGTGCAGTTGCAGGAAGGCGTCACCCCGAACCGAATCACCGAACAGATCGTGCGGGATGCACTCGCCTTGGTGGCCCAGCAAGGACTATCCGGCCACCAAGGCCCCGTCCGCGCGATGGCCATCAGCCCCGACGGTCGCTTGCTGGTCACGGGCAGTTGTGACAGAACGGCTCGGGTGTGGGACCTTTGGGCCGAAGACCCGGCCGCATCGGCGGTCGTGTTGCGGGGACACCGCAGCCAGGTCAGTATCCTGGCCATTAGCCCGGACGGCCATTGGCTGGTGACCACCGGTCATGACTCGATCGCCATCCTCTGGGACCTCACCGCCGCCGATCCGTCGGCAGTGCCGATCTTCTTGCGAGGGCACCGCGGACAGATCCGCGCCGTGGCCATCAGCGCTGACAGCCGCTGGCTGGTCACCGGAGACGGGGAGGTCGGAATCCAAGACAACACGGCGCGGCTGTGGGACCTCAGGAAGGACAATCCGGCCGCGGCACCAATCGTCCTCCGCGGACACGACAAGCCGATCCTGGCCGTGGCGATCAGTCCCGACGGCCGTTGGGTGGCTACCGCCGGCGAGGACCAGAGGATCCGGCTGTGGAACCTGGCCGCCCGATATCCGGCCGCCGAACAGATCGTGCTCTGCGGCCACGAAGGCCGGGTCGAGTCGCTGGCCGTCAGCCCGGACAGCCGTTGGCTCGTCTCCGGAAGTTCTGACGGCATGGCCCGACTATGGGACCTGCAAGCCGCCGATCCGTCGAGGCGGCCGATCGTGCTGCGGGGACACCGAGGTTGGATCGCCACGGTCACGATCAGCCCCGATGGCCGCCGCTTGGCAACCGGAAGCTCCGACAGGACCGTGCGGCTGTGGGATCTGACCGCGGACGATCCGTCGGCCGGGTCGCTTGTGCTGGAGGGCCATACGGGTCATATCCGGGCCGCGGCATTCAGCCCGGACAGCCGCTGGCTGATCACCGGCAGCCTCGACAAGACGGTCCGCCTCTGGGATCTGGCCGCCGAAGATCCCTCTGCGCTGCCAATCACCCTCCGAGCGCATGCCAGCCCGATCCACACGCTCGCCGTCAGCCCCGACGGCCGCTGGCTGGCAACCGGCGGCGGGGAGACCTGCGGGAGCGACGACGACACGGTGCGACTTTGGGATCTCCGCCTGGACTCGCTGTTGGAGACCGCCCGGCTCGCCGCTGCACGATGCCTCAGCTTCCCCCAGCAGCAACAACTCCTGCGGGAAGCCGCCAAACGCAGTGAGTCGCTGCGGTGAGTCAAGACCTGCCTTTCCTTTCTTCATCCGGCGGCCCTGCGTAGAGGCCGTCCAAGAACAACTTCTCCGTTTGTACTCCTACGAAAACAAGCCCCCTCTCCCTCTGGGAGAGGGAGGCTTTTCGGATAGCCTCTAACCCGTATTGTGTCACTTGGCACTAACCTCCAAACTGGGGGTATAGCCTCCG
>CAZUAM010000335.1:0-8040 GCA_964618095.1 uncultured Planctomycetaceae bacterium
GCGCCCGTGGCGCAATTGGATAGCGCATCGGTCTTCGGAACCGAGGGTTGCAGGTTCGAATCCTGCCGGGCGTGCTGGAGTTTTGGCATTCGTCTGAGGCGTCTTCGGACGCCTTTTGTTCCGTGTTTTTCGAGATTCTCGGCGGTTTGGCGGGGCTCGAGCTCTCGACTGGCGTACCGGGCTCCTGGGCTCCCCTGACTGCACTGGCCTGCATGTTTGTGCGGCCAGATGGCTCGTTTCTCGGCAAGCAAAGCGGTAAGACAGACTCCCCCGCCGGCCCGCCGGTTGCACGCCCCACATCCCCACCATCGGTGCCAGTGGCTCGCAGTACGGCCCGTTCTGGTTTGGGGGCCCCATCGAACACCGACGGAAACTGCGGCAAAGCTTCCAACCTCTTGGCCTCGTCTTCCAGCAGGGTGTGGCTGTATCGGGTCATAGTCAGGTTGATGTCTGAATGGCGCGCGAGCCGCTGGGCTATTATGGGGTGCACGCCCCCCGCCGTAATCAACGAGATATAGGAGTGCCTCAAGGCGTGGAAGTCGGCGAACAGGCCGGCGTCGTCCACGTACGGGATTCCGGCGGCGCTGAAGTCTCGCTTGAGCATCTCGGCCGTTCTGACGGTCAGCTTCGGCCATAATGGCCCCCCGTCGGCTAGTCTCGGTGGTTGAAGTCGTCGAACCCTTCTTGGCTGCTGCCTCCGAATCGCCGCTCTGGGCCTGAAAGGCATTCGGGGGCCACGATCCCGCGGAGGGAATTACGGGCCGACGCAGCCGCCGAGCCGGTCAGTCGTCCGGGTGGAAGACTACGCCAACCGCCGGGTAATCGAGCACGATTCTCCCGGGAACCCGGCGAGGAATCCGGCGTCGATATTCCTCAATACGGGTGTCGATTCAACCCCCTACATTGGGATCGGCAGCCCAACACACCGAGGGCGAAAAGCCGGCCCAATCCAACCATCAGGAATTGCCGGAAAAACTGTTGCAGCCGGCACGTTTCCCGGCTCGATAATCTATCTTGGGACACTCTACTCGCAGCGAATGGAATCGGATGATGGGTTGGCGGGCTGGCACCGGCGTCCTGCTACTGCTGTTGGCGTGGACGATCCCCGGATGTGCAACCCAAGACTCCTTCCGTTGTGTCCGTTGCGACCGAAGGCCGGAACTCTCCCCTGAAAGTGACCTTGTTCTTGGAGCCCGAGGGAATCTCGAAGCGGACGTAACGGAACTGGACTCCACCGCCCTGGAGACATTCGCGCCGGTCGCACCCAGCAAGGATTCGCAGTGCTGGGTGCTTCGTCCCGAGGACGTGAAGTGTTTCGCAGCCGCGGCCGCCCCTTTGGCCAATGTGATCCAATCGGAAAACCGCCTGACTGCGCTGGAAAGCAGTCCCCGGTCGGCGCAGGCGGCGGCCCTGAAGAGCCAGTGGTTGGCATTGCGTGCCATCGACGAGCGAAACAAGGCGGCGGCCCGAGCCCTGGAACTCTTCTACCTGTTGGCCGAAGTCGAGGCCAACTGGGATCTTCTGCTGCGTGGATTCGCGGAAACCGACGACGCAATCGCCAATTTGGATCGGCTCAAATCCGAGGGAATTCAGATTGCAGTTGACCTAGATTCCAGTGAACTCAGGAGACAGCGACTCGGCCTCGTCGGGAGCTGGATCGATTCAGAAACGGCCCTGAGGCGGCTAAACGGGCAGCTACGGCAGTTGATCGGGCGAACGGCCGACGATCCCCTTCCCATCTGGCCAGCGGCGGACCTTGGAGTCACCGCGGAAACAATCGACCTTGAGTCAGCGATTGCCGTCGGGATGGAGCTGCGCCCGGACGTCGAGCTGCTGCGCCAACTCCTTCGATCGGTCGATACCGATACGCTGGCCTTCGTGCGCTCTGCACTTCGCCAGATCGACGGTACACTGGGGCTGCCGGTTTTGTCGACTCGTAGACTTCGAGGGCGGTCGGCTCGCACCCGCGAGCAAGAGGAGGTTCAGGTTCGTCGGCACCAGTTGCGGGAGCTATTGAAGAGCCGGCAGAGTCTTGCCGCAGAAGAAATCCGCGGCGCCGCCCTTGACGTGACGGCAGCCTTGAATCAGGTGGCCTTGGCAATGCAAACGGCCGGAAACCGGCGCCAACGTGTGAAATCGCTCAAGCAGAAGCGCGGTACCGCGGGCGCGATCACGGCCTTCGATATAAGTGCCGCACGAATGCAAGTGATCGAAGCGGAACGTGGTCTAGTCCACCAAGTCATTGCGTGGCGAATCGCTCAAGTGAAGCTCAAAGAGGCCCAGGGACTGTTGGCCTTTGAGTGCGGGTATGAGCTGCCAGCGCTGCGCTGTTGCGGCGATGCGCACCCGAGAGAAGTAAAACAGTGACACATACCGTCGATCCCCGGCTGGGACGGCGCTTCCATCTCCGGTGCTGTTGTTTGTCATCAGTCCCGAGTTGTCGAGTTGTTCAGGTTTTCCGAAGTTGAGACTTCGGCGAAGGCTTGGTGCTCCGCGCGTCCCCACTTGGCCACCAGTTTGTCTACTGCCGGTCGAAAAGTGCTTTACGCAGTTCTTCTTTGAACGAGGCGCTGGCACTTCTCACGGCTTGAAACTCCTCTCTGGCCAGGCTGTACAACTCCACGTCGTCCAGGGCGACAACCGTGGCTGCCCGCGGCTGGTCCAGGACCAGCGCCCGCTCGCCAAAGTACTCGCCTCTTGTTCGCTTGGCGACCGACTGCGTGACACCCTCCTTCTCCACGAGCACGTCGAGCGTGCCGGTCTTGACCAGATAGAACTTGTCTCCCGGATCGCCTTGGCGGAGGATCGTGGTGCCGGCCGGGTGTTTTTCCAGCTTCATTTGGTCGGCGACCTGGGTGAGGGTACGCGGTGTGAGGTCCGGGAAGAGTCGGGTCTGGCTAAGGAACCTGCATATTTCGGCAGACACTTGCACGATAACGCTCGACTTGATTCGCCCGTCCACCATGCTCACGATCCGGTCGGCCACGTCCAGGATGCGGTTATCATGGGTGACGATCAGGATCGAGCACCGCTCCCGTTTGGCGTATTGCTGAAATAGAGTGACTACGTCGCGCCCCGACTGCTGATCCAGAGCCGCGGTCGGCTCATCGGCCAGGATCAGCCGCGGTTTGTGGACCAGCCCGCGAGCGATGGCCACGCGCTGTTTCTGTCCGACGGAGAGCGAATCGGGCTTGTAGTGGATGCGCTGGCCAAGTCCGAGCGTGGTTAAGAGTTCCTCAATTCGCTTCTCAGCTTCCTCGGGGTAAATTCCGAAGGGCTCCAGTGCCATCCGGACGTTCTGCAGCGCGGTGAGCGATTCAAACAGGTTGTGCGTTTGGAAGATGAAGCCGATTCGGAGGCGGGTCTTGGTGATTTCATGGGGGCTTGCTCCCCGGAGTTGGCGCCCCAGCACCTCGAGGCTCCCCTCCTGAACGGTCCGTAACGTCCCGACCAGGGTCAAAAGGGTGGTCTTGCCGGAGCCGGATGGCCCGGTCATGATCACGATCTCGCCGGCGTCCACCAGCAGGTTGTTGTCGAAGAGGACCTGCTTGCGGAGCTCTCCCTCACCATAATAGTGCTGAAGGCCGCGAATCCGGATCGTCGGCTCCAACGTCAGGCCCTCGCCCGTCGGGGATTCAATGATCACTGACATGGGAAGACCCTTTCGCGACGTGCAAATCGAACCTGCCTGCGTAGTCCTGTCTGGTCGGCGATCAAAAGAGTTCCGCCGGGTCGGCCGCCAACACTCTGCGCACCGCCAGACATCCGGACACCGAACACATTGCCAGCGTGAGCAAGAACACCAAGGCCGCACGCCAGAAACTCAGAATCAGCAAGAGTCCCGTCGATGCGGCCAGAATCTCGTAGAGCGCCATGCTGATCAACAAACCGGGGATGAAACTCAGAACCGAGAGATAGAACGCCGTGGCAAACACCACGCCCACAAAATACCGGTTGCCGTATCCCATCGCCTTCAGCGTGGCGAACTCGGAAAGGTGATCGCTAATGCTCGAGTAAATCACCTGGTAGCATATGATCACGCCAACCACGAAACCCATCACGGTGCCCGTCCCAAAAATGTAGCCGATCGGCGTGCTCTTGGCCCAGAAGGCCTTTTCGTTCTGGATAAACTCCTCCTTAGGGTAGGAAACGACGTCGTCGGGCAACATCGCGTCCAGCCGACGCTTCACGTCGTTGACGTCCGCCCCCGGCTCCAGACGGACCACGCCCAGGTCGACGATGCTCAGAGGATCTGCGCTTCCGGCCCGGAAGGGAAAATAGGAGGCGAAGTTCCCGGCGCTCATGATCAGATTGCCGTCGTTGGCGAAGTCGGTCCCCATCCGGAAGGTTCCCACCAACTGGATCGAACGGTTGGCAAGCTCCGCACCGCGGTGCCGGCGGACCGCTTCCGCGGTACTGGGAATGCCGTACTTGGGTTTCGTCTTGGTGTCGATCAGGGCCGTGCCAGGTGCGCGCAGCTCGTCTTGGTACTGCTGCACTTCGGGAATCAGAAACACGGGATCGCCCAGCTCAAACCCGAGAGTGCGGATCGGGTAACCCTTGTCGCCTACCGGTTTCCAGAGCGCGAAGGGCGTTTCGCTATACAGCGGATAGACGCCTTCCACGCCCGGGCAGCCTCGCGCCTGGTGGATCCGCCGGTAGCTGAACGTTTGCTTCGACGGCAAGGCCTGCTGCGCCCGGTTGACCAAGACCAGGTCCGCGTTGAGGACCTCGATCACCCTGACCGTACTGTCGAACAGGGCGTTCCTGAAACCGGTCTGCATGAACATCAACACCACGGCAAAGCCGATCCCCAACACGGCAACCAGCAACCGCCGCCGGTTGTGCAACAAGTTCCTGCGAGCAAGTGGGATTCTTCGCGGCCGCATGATCCTAGAACAGTTCGGCGGGGTCGACTGAATTCATTTTCCGGGAGGCTGCCAAGCCGGAGAGGGTGGACATCACGACTGTCAGCACCAACACCCACACGATTCGCTGGCCGTTCATCATGATGGGGATGTTGGACCAGTACGAAGTCCACCGGTAGAGCACTTGGGAGAAGACCAACCCGGGCACAAATCCCAACAAGGCGAGCATCACGGCCTGCTTGAGCACGATGCCCCACAGGTAACGGTTGCCGTATCCCATGGCCTTCAACGTGGCGTACTCCGGCAAGTGGTTGGCCACGTCACTGGAGAGGACATGATACACGATGGCCGCTCCGACGAGCAAGGCCACGACGACTCCGGTTTGAAAGATCACGCCGATGGCAGTCTCTCTGATCCATCTCCGCAGCTCATATTGGATTACCTCCGATCGAGTGAGCACGTCCACGTCGGTGACCGGTTCCTCGGCCACGATGGTGTTCAGGGCCTCTTCCAGCCCGGCGGCAGCCGTTTCGGGGTCGACTCCGTCCTCCAGTTTGACGAGGCCCAGGCTCACTTCGTCCGGCGTACGACCGGGCAGGAGTCGGCAAAAGCCTTCCGCGTTGAGCAGGATTGCCCCGTCGGCCGCCAGCCCCGTACCCAACTCGAAGTGCTCCACGATCCGCACGCGGCGGTCGGCTACCTCCGCCGTGTGTCCGATATCTGCATCGGAAAACCGCCGTCCGTTCCGGGGGCCGAAATCGCGCCGCGACTTCCGGTCGACGAGGGCATATTCCCGGTCCGTGAGCAACTGCGATTTCCGCTTGATTTCCGGCAGCGAGAAGGCGCAGTTCTCGGGCTCGATCCCTATCGTGAGGATGCCTCGCTTCCGGTGCGGCGGAATCGGTCTCCGCCAGGCGTTGACTTCGACGTAGAGCGGGGCGACGTTTTCCACCCCGGGCACCGAAGCCGCTTGATACAGCCGGATTCGCGGAAACGTCTTGGGGTAAGAAAACCGCAGGTATCCTCGCGAACGTATCAGAAGGTCAAAATCCAGTGCGTCGTAGACCTGCGTGACCGTCGTCTCCACCGCGCCCCTGAACCCCAGTTGCATAAAGATCAAAACCACCGCAAAGGCCACCCCCGCGACGGCCACGGCGGTCCGCACTTTGTTGTGAACCAGGTTGTGCCACGGCAACTGAGTTCGCATGGTCCCTGAGCTGCAAGAGGTTCTGGGAACGATCCGTCTGCTTCAGACGGGCTCCCCGACGAGACGGCAATGTTGCTCTGCTCCCCATCTCACGGCTTCGCCGGCTCGGAAAGCCGAAGGTTTGGCCCGCTCCGGACCTGAGTGGTCCGGAATTCAATGTCCACTTGCAGATTGGTGAAACTCGCCGCGACCCGGCTGTGTTCGTTGTCGTCGATTAGCACGCGCACCGTAACCACGTGGCGATCGGCCCTGGCGAACGGATCAAGGCTCTTCAGGTCCGGGGTGGTAATGATCCTCCCAATGCGATCCACTCTGCCTTCAAGGCCCTTCACGTCGTAGGGGGGCGGAAACGCCCTGCTCCTGATTCTTACCGGCCGACCTTTCCGAATCTGCCGGACGACGTTCTCGTGGACCTCGGCTACCGCGACCATCCGCGTCAGATCGGCCAGTTGCAGAATCGGCTTCTGGCCCATCGACTCGCCGGGCTCCATGAAGACCTTCAGAACCGTGCCGTCCCTGGGCGCCACAATCTCGGTCAGCGCCGACTGAGCTCTGGCGATTTCGAGTTGCGTCTCAAGCGATTTCACCGTGCTGGAAGCTGCGATCTGCTGCAATCCTGCTTGGGCTGCCTCGAGGTCGGCCTGGGCGGCTCTCTTGTTGAGTTCCCAGGTCCGCTCCAGTTTTTCCAGGTTGGCTTCCGCAGCAGTCAGCTCGGCCGCGGCTTGCCGCACCAACAGCTCCTGGCGTTCGAGTTCCTGGTCCGAGACAAGATCGTCGGCCTCCGCGTGCAGCCGCCTGAGCCGCGCACAGTCCTTTTGAGCCTGTTCATGATTGATCTTCAACAGCTCGATCTTCTCCTTGAGGCTCTTGATGTCCAAGTCCTGCATGCGGGCCTTCTCGATGCCCAATTCTGCACTCACGATTCGGGTCTCGGCGAGCTTCTTCTTGGCCGCAAGTCGCGCCTTCGCCTCCTCAATCTGACTCTCGATCAGCTTCACCTCTGCCAGCCTGACCTCGTGGCTTTGCAGACGGGCAAGCACGTCACCTTTCTTGACCACGTCGGATTCGGAGACGGCCAGGCTTTCAAGCTTCTCGCCCGGCGTCCCGCTGATCTCGACGACTCCTTCCGCCGGCTCGAGCCATCCCAGGGCGACCGGGCTCGCGGGAACGTAGGATTCAGGGTCGGGCGGATCTCCCGGTGGAGTGGGCCACACGTATTGCGAGACGATCCAACCGGCCAGCACGATCAGCGCGATGAGCACGATGAACGCAACAACGTATTTCATGACTGCATGCCGGGGGTTTTGATGCGACCCGAATCTGGCCAACACCCGCCTGGAATCCGGCCGGGATAACCTCAATCACAATCAGGCGATGCGGAGCCGTTGCGGCCGCCCTGGGCACAGTTGCCTCGCGGCTCGCGACCTTGCCTCTGGGTATCAACGGCCAACCGAAACGGTGTTGCTGCCATAACTCAAACTGTAAGCGGCGCGTTGGAAAAGAGGACTGGCTCCGGGCAGTAATTAGCGCCAAGCTCAGGGAAAACCGCCGGTGGCGAGGTGCCTGTCCCCTTCTTCCACGCCCAGTCTGAGTTCCAACAGGATTTTTCTCCCGCTGCCCGCTTGGTGTTCGAGGCCCAACTCCTCCTCGCATCTGAATCCAGAATGCTGGCGACCATCCGCACAAATTGCCTGTTTTTCTAGTATAGTCGGTCAAGCGCGGAAATCAATTTTGACGGCGCCCGAAACCGTTCTTCGTGGCCCAGTCTTGGGGCTCTTCCCGCTGACCCCTTGGCAGGACCGTCGCGCGGGGCCGCCTGCCGGCAGGTTGGGATGCGGCCGTCGGCCAATCCTTGGGCCCAATACCAAGGGTGTGCAACCGCGCACCGGCGGTAGGCCCCGTGACAGACGTGCCCTGGGCTGATGAAAATGCCGGAATATAGGGAGATTGGGATTGACGGGTAAT
>CAZUAM010000336.1:0-6864 GCA_964618095.1 uncultured Planctomycetaceae bacterium
GCCGGTCATGTCCAGGCTGTCCCCGGCCAACGTCAGACTGTCGGTAACGGTTACGTTCCGGTTCGCACCGCTGCGCAGGAGCCTGCCGGCGATCTGAAGACTTGCCGCCTCCAAGGTCTGGTTCTGGAGGGTCAGCGTGTTGCCGCTGGTAATGGTGACGTCGGCGCCGCTGCTTGTCAGCGTGGCACCGGTCATGTCCAGGTCCGATTTGAGGGTCAGGCCCTCGCTTACGGCGATAATTGCCGCTTGGGCGACGGCGTTGATGCCGGCGGTAGTGAGAGAACCGGTATCGAGAGTCCCGGAGATGTCCAGGGTCGCGTCCGGCGCGACCTCCACGGACCCTGCATTGAGCATCCCCCGGATCTCCAGCCTTCCGGCGTCGACCTGCACGTGCGAGAGCACGTCGAGGATGCGGCCATTGTCAACGCGTGTCTGCCCGGCGTCATGGCTGATCGCCAGCGACCAGGCGGTACCATCGGCGGCAACGGTGACCTGATGCTCATGTATTGCCACGTCGTGCCACACGTTGGGCGTAGCGGCGCCCTCATGCCAGGTGTCGGCGGAGTTCCACTTTCCGCTGGCAACGCTGGTGAGGGTTTTGCAGGGCAGAACGACTGTGCCGTCGATGTAGAGCCTGGAGAAATCCAGCGGAAGCCACTCGGGGCTAGAGATTTCTCGGAATGTTCCCGAGACGGCCGACCACTCGAACAGAGCAAACGAAACGTCAGGCCTTGGGACGTAGCCGCCAATCAGCTCGATGGCCAACGTCCCGTCGAGCAATGCGGTTCCGGTTACAATCAGTTGGTCATGCTGCTCACCCGGTACCGGGCCGCCAATCTCCATGGTCAGCACGTTGGTCGCTTCCAGGACGATGTTCTCGTGGGTAACGATGGCCGGGCTGCCGCCGGGCGAGTAGCCGCCGGCGAAGATCACGTACCCGCTGGTGTCGCCGGAACCGCTCACCGCTCCCTGGATGCGAAGTGCAAGCTCGCCGGTATCGATCAGGCCGTTGTTGACTACGTCCCCGAAAACCGAAACGAACCTCGCTGCCTCAACCCCTTCCTCGAGCTCAAGCGTTCCCCCTTCATCGATCAGCACCGATCCGGCGACCGTCGTGTCTTGCTCGAGGATCACCGTGGCGTCGGCAATGATCGGCAACATCGGCATTTCGGCGGGCAACCGGGCCTGATGGAAGTCGACCCCGGTCAGATCGGCACCGGTGAAGTCGGCGCCCCTCAGGTCGGACTGGCGAAATCTGGCCCCGGTCAAATCCTGTCCGGCGAAATCCCAGTCTCGAAGATCAACGCCGCCCATGGAGATTCCCCGCAAATCCCCAGCCTGGTAACTGGCGGTGCAGTAGAGCTGTTCGGCCTGAAAGGGTGCATCCCGGGGGACGTAGGAACCGGGGGGGTCGGTTCGATCGAAGATTGCTTCTCGGACAATCGCGTCGGTGAAGTCCACGCTTCCCAACCTGCTGTCGCGGAAACTGGCCCCGGTCAGATCCTGGCCGGCGAAATTCCAGCCTCGCAGATCGTTCTCGTTCATGGAGATTCCCCGCAGATCCCCGGCTTTGTAACTGGCGGTGGCATAAAACTCTTCGGCGTCAATGGGTTCCTGCGACGCGTCAAGGGGGGCCGTCCCGTCGAAGACTGCTTCTCTGACGGTCGCGTCGGTCAGGTCGGCCCCGTGCAGAGGGCTGCGGACGAAACTGGCCCCGGTCAGGTCCTGACCGGTGAAATTCCAGCCCACCAGATCCTTGCCATCCAGGGAGATTCCCCTGAGATCGCCGGCCTGGTAGCTGGCGGTCGAATAAAGCTGTTCGGGGGTGAAAGACGGGTCATTCCACCTGGGGGTGAGGTTCGCTCCTTTGACGGTTGCCCCGCTGAAGTCGGCGTCAGATAGATCGGCTTCTTTGAAGTTGACGTCGGTCAGATCGGCGCCGCTGAAGTCGGCACCGATCAGGAAGGCTCGATAAAAACTGGCCCCGGTCAGGTCCTGGCCGGCGAAATTGCAGCCCTCGAGCCTGTTGGTGTTCAGGGAGATTCCTCTGAGATCTCCGGATTGATAGCTGGCGGTAGAGTAGAGCTGTTCAGGGCTCAGCGGCGTGGGCCCAAAGGCAACGTTCTTTGAATCGAAGACGGTTCCGCGGACGATCGCCCCGCTGAAGTCGGCGTCGGACAGCTCGGTGTCGAACAGGTCGGCCCCGGTCAGGTCGGCGCCGGCAAAGTCGGCACCGGTCAAATCGGCCCCACGAAGACTGGCCCCGGTCAGATCGGTGCCGCTGAAGCCGGCGCTGCTCAAATTGGCCGCGAGCAGACTGGCTCCGCTCAGAACTGCGCCGTTGAGGTCGGCGCCGGTCAAGTCGGTCTCCTGAAGACTGGCTCCGGTCAAATCCTGGCCGGGGAGATTCCAACCCCGCAGATCGCGGCGGTTCAAGGAAATCGGTCCTAGATTTGCGGATTGGTAGCTGGCGGTGGAATATAGCTGTTCGGGAGTGAGTGAGAGGGCGCCATCGAGGATCGCTCCTCGGACAATCGCCCCGTTGAATTGAGCGTCAGACAGTTCGGCATCGAGGAAGTCGACCCCGTTCAGGTCGGCGCCGCTGAAGTCGGCGCCCGTCAAGTTGGCCTGCCAGAAACTGGCCTCGGTGAGATTTGCGCCGTTGAACTCGGCATTGCTCAAGTTGGCCTCGTGGAAACTGGCCCCAGTCAGGTCCCGTCCGGTGAAAACCCAGCCCGTCAGATCGTTCTCTCTCAAGATGATCCCTCTGAGATTCTGATTTTGGTAACTGGCGGTGGAGTAGAGCTGTGTGGCAGTGAAGCCGTTTTGGGCGGTTGCCGTGAAGGTGGCTTCCGCCACTAGAGCGCCGGTAAGATTCGTGTCAGTCAGGTTCGAGGAGATGAAGCTGGCCCTGGTGAGATTCTTCCCCGCAAACTCCCAGCCCGTGAGGTCGTTCAGAGCGAAGCTCATCCCGCTGAGATCTCCGTCCTGGTACGTGGCGGTGGAATAGAGCTGTGCGGCCGTAAAGCCCTTGCCGGTGACATCGCGGAATTCGGCTTCGGCCGCCAAGGCACCGGTGAAATCAGCATTGAGCAGCTCGACGTTGTGAAACTCTACGCGACTCAGATCGCAATTACGAAGATCTGCGCCCTTGAGGGTGGCCCCGTAGAAGCTGGCGTCCGCCAGATGGGACTGGTGAAGATCGGCGCCCTCTAGATCTGACTGGCCAAAATTGGCGCCGACCAGGTTGGCACCGCTGAAGTTGGCGGCCTTCAGGCCCGCCGTCTTGAACGACGCGCTGACCGCTTGGGCACCGCTGAAGTTGGCTCCGTTTGCCTGGGCACGCCCGAGATCGGTGCCCGTAAGATCGGCCTGACTGAAGTCTGCGTTGTCGAAGATGGCGCGGGCAAAACTGGCTTCCGCGAGGGTCTTTCCGGAGAAGTCCCAGCCACTCATATCGGCACCCCAGTCGTCGAGGCGGATTCGGCTGAGGTCGCCGTTCTGGTAGCTTGCCGTGGAATTCAGCATTTCGGCCGTAAAACCGGTGCTCCACTCGAAGTCCACGCCCGCCAGGATGGCCCCGTCGAACTTGGCGTCCGATAACTGAGCCGAGACAAAGGAAGCGGCGGTGAGATCGGCATTACTGAAGTCGGCGCCCTCGGCCACGGCGGAGGTGAAATTGGCACCTCGAAGGGTCTGTCCGGAGAAGTCCCAGCCAGTCAGATCGTTCTTGTTCATTCGGATGTTACTCAGATCACCATTCTTGTAGCTGGCGGTGGAGTAGAGCTGTTCGGCGGTAAACCCTCGGGAAGTGGTCTCATATAGATTCGCACCCGTGATGGTTGCGTCGGTAAGGTCGGCGCCGGTGAGGAGGAGATGGTAGCAGTCGGCGTGGGTGAGATTCGCCCCGCGGAAGCTGGCATTGCGGGCGTCGGCAACGTCTATTGAAGCGGAGGTCAGATTGGCTCCAGCCAAATTGGCACCGCTGAGGTCAGCAATATGTAGGTAGGCGTTGGTGAGGTTGGCCCCGCTCAGATTCGCGTCGGTCAGCACGGCACCTGCGAAAGAGGCACCCGTGAGGTTCTGCTCGGCGAGATCCCATCCGGCGCAGAAGGCCAGATCGACTCCAGCCAGGTCTCTCTGCTGATAGCTGGCGGTGGAGTAGACCTGTTCTGCCGTGACTTGATTGTCGCTCTCACGGGGGAATCTCGTTCCTTTGATGATCGCCCCGGTGAAGTCGGCATTGGCAATCTTGGCCCAGACCCAATTGACCCGCGTGAGGTTGGCCCCATGGAGGTCTGCGTCGGTGAAATCGGTCTCGCGGCAGTAGGCGCCGGTAAGATTCGCGTCTCGGAGGTCGGCACCGGTGAAGTCAGCGCCGTAGTCAGGAAAATACGCGTAGCTCAGATCCGCCCCGGCGAGGTTCGCGCCGGCGAACGAGGCGCGGGGCGCGCGGGCGTGGGCTAGGTACGCGCCGCTCAGGTCGGCCCCGGCCAACGTCGCGTTCTCCAAGTTGGCCCGCAGGAGGTTGGCATTGCTGAGATCGCAGCCGGCGAGGTCTGCGTCCTCCAAGTCGGCCCGGGTCAGATTGGCCTCGTGCAGATCGGCGTCGGTCCAGGTCGTATCGGAGCAGTCGGCCCCGGTCAGGTCGGCACCATGGAAATCGGCGCCGGTCAGCGTGCTGTTGCGGAGATCGGCCTCCCTAACGTCCTGCTCGCCGAAGTCCCAGGCAGACAGGTCACGGTAGGCCAGTCGGACCCTCGGGAGGTTGCGGCTGGCGTAGCTGGCCGTGGAGTAGAGCTGGTCGGCCGTGAGGGCCCCGGCCTCGCTTTGGCCGTAGCTTAAGCTGAAATTCGCCCCAGCCACGATCGCGCCCGTAAAATCGGCGTCGGTCAGCGTGGCGCGTGAGAGATCGGCGCCGGTGAAATCCGCGTCCTTCAAGCTTGCGTTGGTGAGCGTGGCAGAAACAAGAATTGCCTCGCTCAAGTCGGTGCCGGACAGGTTGCCGCTCGTCAAGTCCGCGCGAAACAGGCCGATACGGTGCATGTTGGCGCCGCTGAAGTCTATGCTGGCCAAAGTGGCTTCACTCCAACTGGAGTCGGCCAGGTTGGCGCCGCCGAAAAGCGTGTCGCTGACTTGGGCGTGGTCCCCGTAGCTGTGCCGCAAATCGGCACCGCGGAAGTCTACACCACGGATTACGGAATAACGGAGATTGGCCTCGACGAGAGTGGCGCTGCGGAAGTCCACAGCGACCAAGTCGGCATCCTCAAAATCGGCGCGGGTCAAGTCCGCCCCAACAAATAGCACCCCCGTCAAATCGGCGTACCGGAAGCCGCTATCGGCCAGCAGGAGCCCGGTGAAGTCCCAGCCGCTCAGCTTGCTGAACTCAAAGCCAATTCCCGACAGGTTCCGCGTCTTGTAGCTGTGCGTGGAATAAAGCTGGGTGGGCGTAAAACCTTTGGAAACGGTTTTCGAGAAGTTCGTTCCGGTAACGACCGCGTCGCTCAAGTTGGCACCGGTCAGCGTCGCCGAGGTGAAATTCGCGCCAGCTAGGTCCGTGCCCTGGAAGTTGCTCCCTGCCAGGTTGGCCGCTTCCAAATTGGCCTGTGCCAAACTCGCTCCGTGCAGATCGGCCCCGTCCAAAACGGCCTCGCGGAACTTGGCCCCAGTGAGGTTCTGCCCGGCAAAACTCCACCCGGCGAGATTGCTGTAACCCAAATTGATGCCTTCCAGATTCCCGCTCTTATAGCTTGCCGTCGAGTAGAGTTGCCCGGCAATGATTCCGCGGAGGGTCGCGTTGGTTACGATCGCGTCGGTGAAGTTGGCGTTTGTCAACGTGGCGCCCATGATCGAACCCCCACTTAAAATGGCTCCTGTCAGGTCCGCATTGGTCAAATTCGCGCCCTGGAAGTAGGCTCGAACGGTTGCGCCCCGGAGGTTGGCGTTGATTAGGGAGGTTCCCTCGAAGTCGGTGGCATATAGGTTGGCCCCACTGAGGTCAGCGTTGTCGAGCGAGGCTTCCTCGCACTCGGCATGAGTCAGGTTGGCGCCCTGGAGAGTGGCGTCGTCGAGAACACAGTAGCCCAAATTAGCATCTGTAAGGTCCAGTCCAGAGAGGTCCCAGCCGCTCAGATCGTTCTCGATCAGGCGAATCCCTTGGAGGTTGCCGGTCTTGTAGTCGGCCGTGGCGTAGAGCTGCGCCGCGGCAAAGCCTCTGGACGTTACCTGCCACAGATATGCTCCGGCAATGCGTGCATCCGTCAAGTCGGCTCCGGCGAACGCGGACTGGGAAAAATTGGCCCCAGTCAGATTCGCGCCGCGGAGGTTCGTACTGGTCAGCGTGCTTTCCCGGACCATGGCATAAGTGAGGTCTGCGCCGCTAAGATCCGCGCCGGTCAAGTTCGCGCCGTCGAGGTTCGCGCCAGCAAGGTCCAACCTGGCAAAGTCCCATCCACTTAGATCGTTTTCCCCCAACTGGATCTCGTGCAGATCTCCGTTCTGGTAGTCAGCGGTGGAGTATAGCTGTGCGGCGGTGAAGCCCCCGGAAGTTGTTCTCGAAAAGTTTGCCCTGGTGACGACTGCGTTCGTGAAGTCGGTGCCCAGCAATACGGCGTCGGAGAAATCGGCCTCGGCCAAATACGCAGCACTCAGATCGGCATTGGTGAAGTCAGCGCTCTGGGCAGACAACCCTCCCATCGCCAAGTTGCTTAGGTCCGCGTTGACCCATGTCGAAGACGGGCAATAGACGTAGCTCAAGTCAGCGCTGGTGAAGGTCGCATCCGTTAGCGTTGCGGATTCAAGACGGGCATTGTATAGACTGGCTCCGCTGAAGTTGGCGCCCGTCAGGTCTGCTTGTGTGAACTC
>CAZUAM010000336.1:6874-8038 GCA_964618095.1 uncultured Planctomycetaceae bacterium
TGCCTGAGAAGTTCCAGCCCGACAGATTGTTCTCGTTCAGCCGGACCGCGACCAGGCTCCTGTTCTGGTAGCTGGCCGTGGAGTAGAGTTGCGCGGCGGTAAAGCCGCCGGAAGTCACGTTAGAAAGCGTGGCGTAATCGATGACTGCCTCAGTCAAGTCGGCGCCGGCCAAGGTGGCACCGTCGAACTGGGCATAGGAGACGTCGGTGCCGGACAGGTTTGCATTTGTCAATGTGGCATTGCGGAGAGAAGCCCGGTTCAATAACGAGTCGTTGAGTTGCGCGTTGCTCAAGTTGGCCAGATCGAGCTTGGCCTCATAGAGGTCCATCCCGGCGAGGATCCACCCGCTCAGATCGTTCTCCGCCAGCTTGATCTCGCGCAAGCTTCCGCTGTGGTAACTGGCGGTGCAGTAGAATTGGTCGGCGGTGAATCCGTACGAGGTGGCTCCAAATAGATCCGCACGCTCGATGATCGCGTCGGTGAAATCGGCATCCGTGAGCGTTGCGTTGCGGAAAGACGTGCCTACCAAACTCGCACCCCGAAAGTTGACTCCGGTCAGGTTGGCTCCATCCAGAACCCCGGCGTACAGGGACATGCCGGCGAAGTCCCACCCGGTCAGATCGTTGCTTCCGAGGTTGATCCCGAACATGGTCCCGTCCCGGTAACTGGCGGTGGAGTGGAGCTGCTCAGCGGTGAATCCCCGGGCAACGGTGCCGGAGAGATTGGCGTACTTGACGTTTGCGTCTGTGAAGTCGGCGTCTGTCAGCGTGGCGTTGGATAGGTCTGCGGATTGAAGGGATGCCCCACTGAGGTCGGCTCCGGTCCAATCCGAGGACTGAGCAGCAAACCTATAGAGACTTGCCCCGCTAAAGTCTGCGTTCGTTAGAGTCGCATCGCGCGCGTAGCCGTACCCCAGGTCTGCGCCGCTGAGGTTGGCACCGGTCAAGTTCGCGGCGTCGAACGTGATGTCCTCAAGATCCATGCCGGCGAAGTCCCAGCCGCTGAGGTCGTTGTTGTTCAGCCTCACGTTCTCCAGCTTCCCGTCCTGGTAGCTGGCCGTAGAGTACAACTGTGAGGCGGTGAACCCGTCGGGAGTGGTCGCGGAGAGATTCGCGTACGCCACGTTTGCATCGGTGAGGTCCGCGCCCGCCAGCGTGGCCCCGG
>CAZUAM010000337.1:0-8034 GCA_964618095.1 uncultured Planctomycetaceae bacterium
ATCCTCGGCATTCACAAGACGAAGTACGCTTTACTCGGATGAGCCTCTTTTTTGCACCAACGAAGGGATATCTCCCGGTGAAAGGAACGTCGCTTGGGGGTAACGGTTGCCTCGGTCCCCAAGGGGACCTGTCAAAATGGCAGGCTTTATAGGTCGTTTCCAGGGCGGTTTGCCTGCCTTGGCGGGCGGCACCGTGCAGCGGATGGTAGCAGAATTTACTAAACCCTTCTGGCAAAACGACTTACCGCATCCGGCCACTTTGGCGCGCCGATTGCTTCCCCAACCGCCACAGTGTCATCTGCGCGCCGAAGTGGCAGACAAATGCCGCGGTGGCCCCAATCCGCGACGTGGGCCCTCTAGCGAGAACAAGTAACTCTAACGGACTTCCGGAGGTCAGCAAGCATGGCGAAGAAGAAAAAAACTGCAAAGAAATCGGGCGGGGGCAGGATCAAGATCCAGCCCTTGGGCGACCGCGTGGTGGTCCAGCGGGAGGAGGCCGAAGAGGTCACCGCCGGGGGCATCGTCTTGCCCGACTCCGCCCAAGACAAGCCCGCCCGCGGAAAGGTCCTCAGCGTCGGCGACGGCCGACTCTTGGACGACGGCACCCGAAAGGCCCTCCAGGTCAAGAAGGGCGACCGCGTGCTATTCAGCTCCTATGCCGGCGAGCCGTTCAAGCTGGGCGATCAGGAATTGATGCTGATGCGCGAAGAAGACATCCTGGCGGTTGTCGACTAAGCACAAGAATCGGAGAAGATAGCTTTCCCGGCTGCCGCGCGTCGCCGGGAAACTCCACAAACCAATGGCGGCGAGCCCACTCGCCCAAGCGTAGCAAGGAGAACACATCTGATGGTCAAGATGATTGCCTTTGACCAGGAAGCCCGCGACGCCTTGCGTCGGGGCGTTGCGAAGTTGTCCCAGGCGGTGAAGGTCACCCTGGGGCCCCGGGGACGAAACGTGATCCTCCAGAAGAGCTTCGGCGCACCCACCGTCACCAAAGACGGCGTGACCGTGGCCAAGGAAATCGACCTGGAGGACGTCTACGAGAACATGGGCGCGCGGATGGTCCGCGAAGTGGCCTCCAAAACCAGCGACGTGGCCGGCGACGGCACCACCACCGCCACCCTGCTGGCCGAGGCCATCTTCAACGAGGGCCTGCGGGCGGTCGTGGCCGGCGTGAATCCGGTCCAATTGAAAGAGGGCATCGAGAAGGCGGTGGAAGACATCGTGGCGAAGCTCGAGAAGGCCTCGATCCCCGTCAAAAGCAGGAAGGAGATGTCCCAGGTCGGCGCCGTCGCCTCCAACAACAACCAGGAAATCGGCGAGCTGCTGGCCGAGGCCATGGACCGCGTCGGTAAGGACGGCGTGATCACCGTCGACGAAGGCAAGAGCCTGGCCACCGAGGTAGAGTGGGTCGAGGGCATGCAGTTCGACCGCGGATATCTCTCCCCCTACTTTGTGACCGATCCGCACAAAATGGAATGCGTCCTGGAAGACGCATACGTGTTGATCCAGGAGAAGAAGCTCTCCAATATCAAGGAGATGGTCCCGCTGTTGGAGGCAGTGGTCAACGCCGGCAAGCCGCTGTTGGTAGTGGCCGAGGACGTCGACGGAGAGGCCCTGGCCACGCTGGTAATCAACAAGCTCCGCGGCACCTTCAAGGTCTGTGCGGTCAAGGCGCCGGGCTACGGCGACCGCCGCAAGGCCATGCTGGAGGACATCGGCATCCTCACCGGCGGCGACGTGCTGTTTGAGAGCCTGGGCAAGAAGCTCGAGAACATGAGGGTCACCGACCTGGGGCGGGCCAAGAAGATCATCATCGACAAGGACAACACCACCATTATCGAGGGCGGCGGCAAGAGCCCCGAGATCAAGGGCCGAATCGAACAATTGCGCCGCGAAATCGAAAACGTCACCAGCGACTACGACCGTGAAAAACTCGAAGAGCGGCTTGCCAAGCTGGCCGGCGGCGTGGCCAAGGTCAACGTGGGTGCCGCCACCGAAAGCGAAATGAAAGAAAAAAAGGCCCTCGTCGAGGACGCCCTGCACGCCACCCGCGCGGCGGTCGAGGAAGGCATCGTGCCCGGCGGCGGCGTGGCGCTGTTGCGGGCGTCGGCCTCGGCCAAGCCGAACGGACTGACCCACGATCGGCGGATCGGCTACGACATCGTGCTGCGTGCCTGCCGTGCCCCGGTCACACAAATCGCGGCCAACTCCGGCAAAGACGGCAGCATCATCTGCGAAAAGGTCTCCGAGGCCAACGGCCCGGTCGGCTACAACGCCATGACCGAAAAATACGAGGACCTGGTCAAGGCCGGGGTGATCGACCCCACCAAGGTCACCCGCACCGCCCTTCAGAACGCCGCCAGTGTGGCCATCTTGCTGCTGACCTCCGACGCCTTGGTCGCCGAGAAACCCAAGAAAGAAAAAACGCCTCCCCCACACGGTGGCGAAGAGGAAATGTATTGATCAGCGATTGGGGATTAGGGATTGGGGATTAGGGGCGAGGGGAGTGGGGTCCTCGCCTGCCGGGTCTCCGGTCGACAAGCGAACATGCCAACCCCCCTTTGACCGCCGGCTCCGCTTTCGGAGCCGGTGGTTTTTTTGCGCTCCGAAGCGGAATGCTCGGCGGCGTAACAGAAGTGCGTGTACTGCAAAGCCGCAAGCGGCGCCTCCCAGCGCCAACCCCCAATCCCCAATCCCCAATCCCTGTCCTCTACTCCGACACCATCCGGCGGACGAATTTGACCTGGGGCCGTCCCCCGGTGCCGGTGAGGTGATTGGCCAGATACCGCTTGGGGACGCGGCGGTTGTATGGCGGGCGGACGTTGTCGCCCTTTTGCAGAACGGGGCGATACTCGGGAATCTCCCCAAACGCCCGTGTCCCGGCCGCCTGGCAGGGGAACCAGTGGCCTTTCCCCTTCCCGTCCAACAGGTAAAACTCCGGATAGCAGTGACCCTGAACCCAGACCGTTCGGGCGGGAACGTTGCTCGCCCGGCACAGCGCGATGAACAGCGACGTCAGCTCCTCGCAATCGCCGTTGCCGTCGCGCAGGGCCGCCAAGGCGCCCTTGAGCGGGCCGTTCTTGTACTCCACGTTGTCGCGGACCCAATCGTAGATCGCCTCCACTTTCTCCCAGGCATTCTGCTCATCGGCGCCGATTTGCTTGGCCAGCGAGCGGATCTTTCGATCGCGGCTCTCGATCTTGGGGCTGGGGGCCAGGAACACGCGGACCTTGCGGTCCAGTTTCGTAAGCTTCGGCAGCAGGTAAATGCCGGGATCGTCCGGTACCAGGATCGCGCTGCGGCGGACCTCGAAGGTGACGATTGCCTTGGCCTCCTCGCCGGCCCGAAGGAACGGAACCCTGACCACCATCGCCTTGGCCATCCCGTCGACCGGCCGGTAGCTGACCTTGGCCCCTGGCGAGACCTCTTCCTCGACAATCTTGACTTGTTGCTCCGGCCACTCGTCGGGAACGGCGGTATAGCCCACGATACCTCTGCACGGCCCCCCCACTGCGTTGACGGTAATGCCTACTTCCATCCGCTGAACCCGGCCTTCGCCCAGCTTGGCGCCCTGGGGGTCGCCCTGCTTGAACTGCGCCGGAGCCGACGCCGACAGCCCCAACCAAAGCATCAATCCAATAAGCAGTGGACGCACTCGCACCAGAAGCATCTCCCAATCGGAAAGAATCGCCCTGAACATACCGGCCCAAGCCGGCCAGGCCCGTATCTCTCCCTATTCTAATCCCGCCCCGCTGGAAAAACAGCAAGAAACCGCCCGGAACTGGGCAATCTCTGCCTCCAAACCCGTACAACGGCTTGAAAAACACTCCCCGATCCAGTGAAATCCTCAACAGGGGCGTCTCGTTCGGGCCCCAAGGCCGCAGCCTCCACCTACCGTCGATCTACGCCACTCCCGACCAAAGGAACGATCATGAAAGAAAGACCACTCGACGGGCAACAGATCCTCGACATGGCGGCCGGCTTTCAGCAGGCCTGTCTGATTGGCGCAGCGGCCGAACTCGACGTGTTTACGATCCTCAGCCGGCAGGACATGTCGGCCGAGGAGTTGGCCGACCGCTTGGGTTCCGACCGGCGGGCCACGGCCATGCTGCTCGATGCGGTCGCCGCCCTGAAGTTGTTGGACAAACAACACGACCGGTACACCGTCCCCGACCAGTTGCGCCCCTGGCTGGTTGACGGAAGCCCGCAGAGCGTCCTGCCCATGATCTGGCACCGGATGAACGTCCTGCGCGGCTGGTCGCAGTTGGCCTCAGTCACGAAGGCGGGCATCCCCTGCCCGCGGCCGGCGAGTATCCGCGGCGCCGAGGCCGACCGCGCCGCCTTCATCGCCGCCATGCACACCGTCTCAGGTCCTATGGCCGACGAGCTGGTTGCCCGGCTCGGACCCCCGCCGTTTCAGCACCTGCTGGACGTGGGCGGGGCGTCGGGCACGTGGACCCTGGCTTTTCTCCGCGCCGTCGCCAATTCCAAGGCCACCATCTTCGACCTCCCCGACGCCGTCCAGCAAGCCCGGCAGAGGATTGCCCCCAGCGAGCTTGCCGACCGCGTAACGTTGGTCGCGGGCGATTTCTACCGCGACGATCTGCCCGCCGGGGCCGATTTCGCCTGGCTGAGCGCCATCACCCACCAGCATTCGCGGAAGCATAACCGCGAATTGTTCGCCAAGGTCCACGCGGCGCTAAAGCCCGGCGGTCGGATCGCCGTCCGCGACGTGGTGATGGAACCTTGCCGCACGCAACCGGTAGCCGGGGCGCTGTTCGCCGTCAACATGCTGGTCAATACGGCCACCGGCGGCACGTTCACCTTCGACGAACTGGCCGACGACCTCAAGGCCGCCGGCTTCTCCGATCCCCAGTTGCGCATCAAGCACGCGGCCATGAACTCGGTGCTCCTCGCCATCAGGCCCTGAGAACAGATCAGCCGCCAACTGCCCATCTCGCCAAAAGCGGCTCCCGCCCTATAGAGCCCCCAGACGGAATTCTTCCCGGAATTCTGCGCGCCAGAAGCCGAGAATCGGTTGACAGGGCCGTCCGTCTGGCTCAAGATCACGGCACTGGCCTCAGGGTCAAGATACTCAACTACTCAAACTGTAAGTATCGTGTCCGCCACCACCGGCCTTGTGCCGGTGGAGCGGTGATTGACCACTACTTCCGGCCCCAAAACAGAGACCCCTCCCACCCATTCCAGCCACCGCCGGTACGGCGGCGGCCCCGGCGCGGCCGCCGGGTGCTAAACGCATTTGCCTGCGGGCGCACGCCGCCGCGGGTTGAAGGTCTTCCGGAGTTCCAAACCAGAGGAATGCATCGATGAACGCCCTCGACTGGACCATCATCGCGTTGTACATGCTCGGGATGATCGCCCTGAGCGCGTACCTAAAACGCAGGCAGGTCGATCAGGAGGACTACTACGTGGGCGGCCGGAACCTTCCCTGGTGGGCGGTGGGGATCTCCACCATGGCCACTCAGACCTCCGCCATCAGCTTCGTCTCGATCCCGGCCTTCGTGGCGCTAAAAAAGGGGGGCAGGCTCACCTGGCTCCAATACGAACTGGCACTGCCCCTGGCCATCATCTTCACCATGATATTCCTGCTGCCGTTCTTCCGAAAGTTGGAGTTGGTGAGCGTCTACGGTTATCTCGAGCGTCGCTTTGGCCTCAGCGCGCGGCTGGTCGTCAGCGGCACCTTTCTGCTCAGTCGAGGCCTGGGCAGCGGAGTCGGGATCTACGCCAGTGCCATTGTACTGCGTGTCTGCCTGGGCATCCCCGTGTGGGCGACCGTGTTGCTGATCGGGGTGGTGACGGTGATCTACGACACCATGGGCGGGATGAAGGCGGTGGTCTTTTCCGACGTGATTCAGATGGTGGTTCTGGTGAGCGGGCTGCTGCTTTGCATCGGCTGCGTGGCCGCGGAGCTCGGCAGTCTGGGGGCAGTGTTCTCCTCGTTTCCGGCCGAGCGCTGGGAGGCCCTGGACCTTCGCACCGGGCTGGGCGACGGGGCGGAGATGCCCATGTGGGCTTTTCTGATCGGCGGGTTCTTTCTCTACACTTCGTACTACGGTGTGGACCAGAGCCAGGTCCAGCGAGAGCTCTCCGCGCCCACCATTGCCGATACCAAGCGGGCGATGGTCCTCAACGGCCTGGCCCGCTTCCCGCTGACGCTGCTCTACCTCTGCCTGGGCGTCGCCGCATTCGCCATGTATCAGCACTCCCCGGAGCTGCGTGAAGCCGTGCCGGCCGGTCGCCTGGACGAGCTCGTTCCGCAGTTGATCCTGATAAAGATACCCATGGGGCTCCGCGCCGTGCTGTTTGCGGCGATCCTCTCGGCGGCGATGTCCAGCCTGGATTCGTCGCTGAACTCCCTTTCGGCCGCCACCCAGCGCGACTTCATCCAGAAGCTCTGGACACCGTCGCCGAAACGGCTGCTGACCATCGGCAAGGTCACCACCGTCGTCTGGGGCGTGATCATCACCGCCTTCGCGCTGCTGTTCTGCGCGGCCAAACCCGCCGAGACGGTCATCGAAGGAATCAACATGATCGGCTCGGTGTTCTACGGACCGATCCTGGCTGCATTCCTGGTCGGGTTGCTCTGGAAGCGACCCGCGGCCCCCGACGTGATTTGCGGACTGGTGGCCGGGGTGGGCTGCAACGTCTGTCTATGGGTGGTCTGCGGAAAGCAGCTTTATTGGATGTGGTGGAACCTCTTCGGATTGATGGTCGTGTTCCTGGTAACCGCCATCGTCTGCCGGCTGACGCCCGATCCCGACCCTAAGAAGGTCGAGGCCTACACCCTCTCGCAAGCCGGCTTCTATCAAGAAGTCAAACGTTGGGGGCGCACGTACCTGGTGCTGGGGGTCTATTTCCTGGTGATCTTCGCCGCGATCCTGACGTGTACAATCTGCGCCCGCTACTTGGCCGGGTAAGCGTGCGGCGGCCCCGAAGGTAGATCTGACCGGCCGAGCCAAGCGATGCCCCCCGCCTTCAGACGACACGCGAAAGTTGGCAATCGAAGCCAGCCGCCCTCTGGTGACTGACGAGCAAGATCCTATTGAAAACCATCACCCACGCCCGGAGTTCACTATGAACGCCCACGAAGACATCCGCATCGGCACCCTCGTCCCCGCGCAAAACGACCCGGCCGAGTACATCCGGCAAATCTTACCGCACGGGTTTGAAAGCTTCGAGCTCACCTTCGGCCAGCACGTGGGCGAGTTGGAGCTGGAGAAGTTGGCCGAAGAGGTCGGCCGCGTGCTTCAGCAGTCGGGCAATACGGCGGTCATCAGCTCGCTCGGCGTCTACGGCAATTCCCTTGTCGATGAACAGACCGCCGCAGATTGGGCCCGGCTGATCGACGCCGCCGAGCAGTTCGGCTGCAACCTGGTCTGCGGTTTCACCGGGCGGATCCCAAATAAGCCCGTGCCCGAGTCGCTCCCGCGGCTGAAGGAGGTCTTCCAGCCGCTTCTCCGCCGGGCGGAGGATCGCGGCGTGCGGCTGGCCTTCGAGAACTGCGACATGCACGGCACCTGGGAGCGGGGCGACTGGAACATCGCCCATGCACCGGCCGCCTGGGAGATGATCTTCGGCGAGCTACCCAGCGACGCCCTGGGGCTGGAGTGGGAGCCCTGCCACCAAATCGTCAGCCTGATCGACCCCCTGCCGCAGCTCCGCCGCTGGGTCGCCAAGGTGTTTCACGTCCACGGCAAGGACGCCACGCTGCTGTGGGACGTGATCCGCAGCCGGGGCATCCGCGGCGGCCAGCCCTACGTCTACCATCGCACGCCCGGCTTCGGAGACACCAACTGGACCGATGTGATCAGCACCCTTCGGGCGGGCGGCTATCGGGGTTCGATCGACATCGAGGGCTGGCACGATCCGGTCTACCGCGGCCGGCTGGAGATGACCGGCCAGGTCCGGGCATTGGACTACCTCAAACAGTGTCGCGGCGGCCCGTTCGTGCCGAACCCTTAGCCCGGATTATTCATAAACCGAGGATTGCTGGGGCATGAGCGGCGGGGA
>CAZUAM010000338.1:0-8024 GCA_964618095.1 uncultured Planctomycetaceae bacterium
CACCACCGTATTGGCCAAGATGGGCAGGATGCTGTAGAGCGTCAGGGCGATGAACGCCGGGGGAAAGCCGATCAGCCCGCCCAGCAACGGCACCATCAGCGCCAGCAGCGCCAGGCTGGGCACGGTCTGCACCACCCCCGCAACGCCCAAGGTCCACTGCACCATCTTCGGCCGCCGGCTGGCTGCGATTCCCAGCGGCAGGCTGACCAACAGACCCACCCCCAGTGCGCTGAGCGACAGCAGCATGTGCCCGCCCAGGTACTTGGGCAGATTGCCAAACAGTTCGGCCAGTTGCTGGTTCATGGGGGACCTCCGTTTGCACCTCGGGCAGTAAGGTCTTCGAGTTGCTCGGCCTGCCGTTTGGGCGTGGCCATCAGCGTGGCTACGAAGTCGTCGGCGGGATTCGTCAGTAGTTCGTGCGGCGTGCCCACCTGCATCAAGCGGCCCGCGTCCATCACCGCAAGCAGGTCTGCCGAGAGCAGGGCCTCGGTCATGTCGTGCGTGACCATCACGGCCGTCAGGCCCAGTTGCCGGCGGATCTGCAAAAACTCCTCCCGCAGCCCGTCGCGAGTGATCGGGTCCAAGGCCCCAAAGGGCTCGTCCAGCAGCATTACCTGCGGACCGGCGGCCAGGGCCCGGGCGAAACCGACCCGCTGCTGTTGGCCGCCGGAAAGCTGACGCGGCAGCCGCCCGCGGTACTCCCCGGCCGGAAGATGGACCAGCTCCAGCAACTCATCCACCCGGGCCTCGGTTTTGGCCTGCGGCCAGCGCAGCAGCCGCGGCACCGCGGCCACGTTCTCGGCGACCGTCATGTGCGGAAACAGCCCGATGCCCTGAAACACGTAGCCGATGCCGCGCCGCAAGGTCACCGGGTCCAATTCTCGGACGTCGCGGCCCTCGACCAGGATCCGGCCGCTGGTCGGCTCGATCAGCCGGTTGATCATCTTCAACGTGGTGGTCTTGCCGCAGCCGGAGCCGCCCAACAGCACCAGCAGCCGCCGTTGCGGCACCCGCAGGCTCACGTCCCGCACCGAAAAGCACCTGCCGCCGTCGTACGATTTGCTGACTTGTTCCAGGACGATCACGGCGTGACTCCTCAGGACGTTTCAGAGCGAGACGTTACTGGTGCGGCAACCCCGAGGCCTCCCGCGACGGACTCCCTCTTCCGCGCCATAGCCGCCAACTGACGGCCCACGACGCAACCATGTAGTAGACGGGGAAGAACAGCGAAACCAGGATCAGCTCCCGGAAAAGGTCGCCGTCGGAAAGGGAGGCCGGAGCCGGCGGGGGCCAGCGGTACAAGATCCAAACCACCAGGCCCGCCCACACCGCGGCCAGCATGATCGTCAGCCGATTCAGCCGGCCTCCCTGGCTGGCGTAAACGTATCGCGTGGGCACGAACGTCAGCAGGCTGAACCCCAACAGCACACCGATCGAGAACCAGCCGGGCAGGGGCACGACGTACTGGTGCAGCACGTACAGGTAGAATGCCACCACGTTCCAGTAGGAAGGGAACCCGCAGAAATAGCCGTCGTCGGTCTTGGCCGCGACCTGGCAGAAACCGTAGGCACTGGCCAGCAGCGGCACCAAGAGGACCAGCGCCGCCGGCCCGTCCGAGACGATTTGGGCGCGCCACACCAGCAGCAGCGGCAGCGCAGCGTAGGTCAAGTAGTCGACCAGATCGTCCAGCCGCCGCCCGTCGAAGCCGGGCAGGACCTCCTTGGTCCGCACGGCCCGGGCCAGTACGCCGTCGGTGGCGTCGATCAGGGTGGCCACCAGCATCAGCACCAGCGCCCAGCGGAACGATTCGTGGCCGCCGTCCACGATCAACACGGCGATCCCCGCGGCGGCCACCAGCCCCAACGCCGTGTACGCGTGAACGCACCAGGCCAAAAACTGTCTCAGCCGGTTACCCCTGCTCGCGGTCGCCACTGCCGACCGCCGTTGGCCGGCAAGCACCGTCGCCTCCTTGCTTTCCACTGCTTCCTCTGCCTCGCTGAGCGGTCCCCCGTCGTCCGCGTCGGACACACCGCGGAGTCCGCCTGACTCGCCCGGGGGGGATCCTTTCCGAGGAAGCAGCGGTGGGGACATCATCTGGTCTCCTCGGCGCGCCAATTCAGCTACCGCACGGAAGGTATCCCGCGGCCGTTTCCTCGGCCGCTTGATACGAGGATACAGCCCAAGCCGTCGCCGGAGAAGTCCGGTGGCGTCAGGAGCGACCCCAGGACCCGTAACCACTTGGCCTGTGTCCCTCCAAGCCCTCCTGATGCCGAAGCATCGCGCCAACGGCCCAGAGAGCTCCGCCGCTGACGGCCATCCCCAATAGGTGGCAAATCTCGCCACCACACCCTCCGGCAGGCGAGCCAAGGGCCAGCGCCCCCGTCCCCAAACCCGCCCGGCTACCCACCTATACGCCCTGCCGCGCGAGTGCCTCCGGCGGGGGCCGGACGGACGGTCGGCGTCAACCGATGCCGAATTCCAAGACCCCAGCCTTGCCAGCGAATCACTCACCAGGAACGCATCGGCATGCGGTCCCGGGCAGGGTCCCCGGTGGAAAACACTCCCGGTCTTGCGGACAATAGGCTCCGTTGGCGACCCCGCCTGGCTGCCCCGAACGATACCAAGGATCGGCCGACAGACAACTTCGCGACTGTCCCGATTCTCGCGCAGCGAAAACGGGACTGTCCCCCTCCGCGGAAGTTGTTCTTCGGCCTCCCCTTAGCCCACCGGCCACTGCCGTGGGAGAACAATGGGAAGTCGGGGCAGAGCTTGGTGGGTTTGTCGGCCGGTGCCTTTGTGGTACGCTTGGACATGATGACTCTCGCGTTGGATCGCGACTGACTGGAACATGGGCTCCATCCGTTAGCAGGCGTCGGGTGTCACGGACGAGTTTGCCAATCCGATCTTCAGGGCCAATCCATGTCAGCGTTGACGGCGCTTTCGCGCCTGTAGCTCAGGGGATAGAGCGACGGTTTCCTAAACCGTAGGTCGCAGGTTCGATTCCTGCCAGGCGTACTTGATATAAGTCCTGCCAAATCCTGGAGATAGGATACCTGCCTGCGTTGGGCAGTGCGGCCCAGAAGCCCGCTGAAAAGTGGTAGTCCTACCACTTTTCAGGAAGAAAACAGCCGCACAGGCGAAGAAGAAGAAGTTACGTACCGGCCCATTAAGGTGGCGTTGACGGCGGACCAGGTTGTGGACTTCGAGTTGCCGCCGAGCCTACGCCTGCGAGATCACCTGCGGCACGGCCAACAAGTCCGGGTTCGATCTTCTTTGCGACCGGCTCTTGCTGCGGCGGATCGAGCCACTACATTTCCGGCGGCACCGCAGGTTGACACATTTCGAAAAGCAGCTAGCCCGCCCGGATTATTCATAGGCGTGCCACGGCCGTGTCGGCCGTGATGCCCTGGGTAAACCGGCAAATCTGGAGCACGGCTGACACAGCCGTGGCACGCGAATACCTACCCGACGATGGTCCCATGAATAATCCGCGCTAGAGAAGACGCAGGGGCAAACGGGACGGAGTCCTCGCGCAGATGTGCCAGCGTGCTGCAACGGGCGGTTGGCGGCGGCCAACGGAAAAGGCACTGGCGCCCCAACTCAGCGTCAAAGTCGCCCAGCCACTTGACGACGATTTCCCGATAGCTATATTGGGCGGTGACGTGGTCCAGTCCCACCGGGCTTACGTGAGCGCAAATGGGTCGTGGGGATCTGAATACTCGGAGTTTTCGGCGGGGACTATCGTACGGTATGTCCACTTCCTGCGCCAGCGCGGGCAGGGTTTTTCGTTCATAGCACAAGGAGCATTTCGTGGCAGAATCACCTGACAAGACCGAGAAAGACGCGGAAGATCGTGCCCCCGCAGCCGATCCAGGCAGCGAGCGCCGGGCGACCGACCAGCGGCAGGTACAGGTCCAGATCGACGATTCCAGGGCGGTGGCGGCGTACGCCAATTTTTGCCGAGTCACTGGGACGCCGGAGGAGCTGATCATCGATTTCGGACTGAATTCCCAGGCGCTCGGCGTGCCAACCCAGCCGATACCGATCACCCTGCGGATCATCACCAACTTCTACACCGCCAAGCGGATGCTGCATGCCTTGCAGATATCTATCCAGCGGCACGAGGCCAGCTTTGGGGTTCTGGAGACCGACTTCCGGAAGCGAGTCAGGCCGCAAGCCATGAGCCAACCGCGGAGCCAGCCGCCGCAGCCGCCGGCGAACTCCTAAGGGGCGGCCGAAGAATAAGTTGTGGGAGGCGACTCTGTCGGCGACTGCACATTGCCGCACGTTTGTCGCCGACAGAGTCGCCTCCCACAAGAAAACGGGAAGTTATTTATCGGCCGATCCTAAGCTGCCCAAGGCAGGTCCCCGGCAGACCCCAACGTGGTGGGCCAGGTGGCCTGGGGTCTCGGTTCACCTGAACCGACCGGGACGGGACAACGGGGGTGAAATGGTTGTTCGATTGCCTCGCCCGCATCGCACATTCGGTGGCTGAAATTGCGGAGATCCCTTTGGGGCCCCGGGCTGGGGACTATTGAGCCCTGCCTTGGGAATCGTCGGGGTGCCCAGCGGTAGCTTGTCTCCCGCTGGCTGAGTGCATGGGCGGCAAGCCACCCATGGCAGCCGGCTAGCCCATTGCCCGTGGAGGGCTCAATAATGGTAGAGCACCGCCCGGTCAACTCTCGAACGCGTTTCGCGGCAAAGTAATTGACAGGTGGGCAGAGCGGTGTTAGCATGGAAGCTTAAGGGGGCGTGGTACGCGCACCGCTCTTTTTCCGGCTCGGATGCCTCATTCTCCAATCCCCGGCCCGGCCGATTACTAGTTTTCCTTAGCTTGGCCAATGGAGTTTCCGCTGCTCAATACGCTTCTTCAAGCGCGGCGATCGGGTCGCCGGCCCAGCCGCTTTTGCCGCCGGGGAATTCGACGGCGATTGGCCGTCGAGCGGCTCGAGGATCGCAATATGCTTTCCGCGATTCCCTTTGGCGCGGCGCCCGAGGACACGGCTGAATATATGTTGGGCGACGTGGTGGCGACGCTTGTGCTGATGGAGTCGGACGGGACCATCGACGCCAGCACGGAAGACTGGACGCAGACCGACATTGAGCTCGTCAAGGAAAAGGTGGTCGAGGGATTGAGCTGGTGGGAGGACGTATTGGCACTTGAAGGCAGCGTCCACTCGCTGAACTTCATTCTCGACGCCACGTACGCCGATTCGCCGGTTCCGACCGGCTACGAGCCGATCTCGCGGCCTTGGGACGCGTATCAGTTTTGGGTGGAAGACTTTCTCGACCACGTCGGCTTTGGCACGGCGGCCGGCTTGGCCGAGGACGTCCTCTCGTTCAACGCTGCCCAACGCGTGGCGCACAACGCGGACTGGTCATTTACGATCTTCGTCGCCAACTCCACCAACGACTCCAACGGCCGCTTCGAGCTGGGACACGAATTCACGGGGGCCTTCGGCTTTGCCGGGGGGCTGTTCTACGTGACGCCGTCGGGAAGACCGGCCAGCACCATCGCCCACGAGACGGGGCACATCTTCTACGCCAAGGACGAGTATGCCGGGGGGGCCTCGTACTTCGATTGCCGAGGTTATTACAACACCCAAAACCTCAATGCGTGGGACGACAATCCGGACCCCGACTCGCGCGTAGACAGTATCATGTCCTCCGGAGCGGAACTACAGAACGCCTATGCCAACCACCTCGTCAGCCCGTCGGCCAAGGAGATGATCGGCTGGAAGGACTCCGACGGCGACGGGGTGTTCGACGTGCTGGACGTGCCCCACACCCTCCAGGGTTCCGGGGCGTTCGATCCCCATACGCAGACGTACCGGTTTCTGGGTGAGTCGTCGGTGCAAACCCTGCCAAACCGGAACGAAAGCGGCCTGGGCAACGACATCACCACCGGCGAGATCAGCCGCGCCGAATACCGCTTCGACGGGGGTGATTGGCAAACGGCAGATGAGTTCCATACCGCCGCGGCGCAACTGGACCTGAGTATCCCCGTGGCGGCAGACGTCCAGCAGATCGAAATCCGCACAATCGACGATGCGTCGGGCGTGACGTCGGACGTGTTCCGTGCCGCCGTCGGGCGACCCGAGTCCACGGAACTGCCGGGAATTAACGGTTTCGCCTGGATTGACGTCGACGGTGACGGCCTTCGCGAGGTGGGAGAGCCCGGACTGAAGAATTGGACCGTAACGCTCAAGCAGCCGAACGGGGCACCCCTGCCGAGTCCTCACATCGAGCCGGACGATTACGCGGAGGGCACAGTGATCGACACCGCGATTGCAGCGGCGACCCTTTCGGTGGAAACGGTGGGAGGATTCCAAAGCAGCGTGGGGGTTGCGGTGAGCCCGACGGCATCGACCGGCGAGAAGGTGTTGGCCTATCAGGCCGGTTCGACCTGGAGCACGCTGTGGACCCCCGACAGTCGCCGCCTGAAAATCGAATTCGCCTCGCCGATTTCTCACCTTCGGATCGACGCCGTGGCGGACAGCGACGGCGATTTCGGCCGACTGGAGGTGTTCGACGGGAACGATCAGCTTCTTGGCAGGTCCACGTCAGATACTATGGACGCCGGCCAATTCGAAACGCTCGAGGTGACCCGCCCGACGGCGGACGTTGCCTACGCGCTGGTGGGCGGACACATGGGCAGCGAGATCCAGCTCGACAATCTGCGTATCGGGGTCGACCCCGCAACGGAAACGGACGGCCTGGGAGCCTTTACATTCACCGTTCTGGACCCGGGCGCGTACCTCGTTGAGCTTGGCCTTCGACAAGGTTGGACGAACGTGTCGCCGCAGGACGGGAAAGCAACCGTCGTTGTGGGGGCGGGCGAGGTGAAAGGTGGCGTGGACTTTGGCGTCTCTCCGATTTCGGCGGTCTCACTGTGGCAGAATCCGGCGAATGCGTTGGACGTGGACGACGACGGCGTGATCGCGCCCCGCGACGTGCTGTGGATTGCCAACGATCTGTATTTTAATGGTTCGCGGGAGCTGCCCGCGCCGACGGTGCCGCCAAACACACCTGCGCCGTATCTTGACACGAACGGAGACGGTTACGTATCGCCCGTCGATGCCCTGCTCCTGGCGCACTACTTGGCGTCGTCGTCCGGCGACGGCGCGTCGGGCGAGATGCCGTCGAACACCTCCGCCACGAGCGTTACCGGCAACAGCAGTTTCGTTACCGGCATGAAGAATTTCATTGCCGGCAACGAGAACGTTGAAGGCGAAGCATTGGGGGCCGACGGCGGTCCGCGGTCCGCGAACAGATTGGCTTCGCGTCGGCCGGCCGTGTTTGCTGAAGCGCTGGCCGAAGGCCCCATGCAGTCGGATAGTCTCGAAGCGTTTTGGATGATGCTGCCGAACGTCACTCGACGTGACCAAGCAAACCGGACTGGCCCGCGAGCGGCCGGCCCGCCCATCGGTGGGGCGTCCGAGATGTTCCACCGATGGGGCGCGCGGCGTGGAAGCGAGCCGTCAGTCCCCAACACGGGGGCTTCATCTTCTTCCGCCCAACGGGCCGTTGCCGTGCTGCACGAGGCAGATGAAGGCCCGCTGACCGCCTCCCCGGGGTTGGCTGAGACGAAGGACGTGGGTTTAAGCACGGACAGACTCTTCTCTGATGCATCTTGGCTCGAAGGCTTTCTCTCGACGATTTCGAGCAAACTGCCCCTGGCGACGCAGATCGGCGTCCGGCTCGACCGAGCCGTTTAAGACCTCTTGAAGGTGGGCCGGTTTACTCTCGCGGCTCGGGCAGGCGCGCGACGGCCATCTTGACCGCGCGCACGGCCAGTGCGGTTCTATTTCCAGCGCCGTGCCGCGAGGCGGGTAAGCTATTACCGGACCACTTTCCAACCAGCGGCTAGCGCTGGTCGCTGCCGGCGGCAACCCTTGCGGGCTCGCCGAACTGCTCAAGCTGCTCGACGTCCTCCAACTGTGCGAAGAAGTCATCCAGCGCATCCGAGTCGCTGCGGGGTATGGCCGCCCGCGAACCGTCGTCGAGCAACTCGATGCCGCCGA
>CAZUAM010000339.1:0-7976 GCA_964618095.1 uncultured Planctomycetaceae bacterium
CAAGCCCAACATCGAGGTCCGCTCGAAGCGGGTCGGGGGTGCCTCCTACCAGGTGCCCATGCAGGTGAACAAGGCCCGCCAGCAGTCGCTGGCCATTCGATGGATCTTGTTGGCCTGTCGCGAGAAGAAGGGCCGGGCGACGTACGAAAAACTGGCCAACGAGCTGCTGGCCGCCTACAAGCGCGAAGGGGCCGCCATGACGCGGCGGGAAAACGTCCACCGCATGGCCGAGGCCAACAAGGCCTTCGCCCACTTCGCCTGGTAATACCGAACACCGTTGTTCGCCGTGCCGGTTCCCCCCTTGCCGGCGCGGCGTTCTTTTGCGCCAAGAGGCTGTCGGCTGTCAGCCATCAGCTTTCAGCTTCTTGACCGAGAAACTGGCAAACGCTCTGATAGCTGACGGCTGAGAGCTGAGAGCTGATTTCGCCTATGCCTACCGACCTGACCAACCTCCGTAACATCGGCATCATTGCCCATATCGACGCCGGTAAGACCACCGTCACCGAGCGGATGCTCTTCTACTCCGGGCAGAAGCACCGGGTGGGCCGGGTCGACGACGGGACCACCGAAACCGACTACGACCGCGAGGAGCAGGAGCGCGGGATCACGATCTACTCGGCCGCCGTGACCTTCCCCTGGAAAGACGTCACGATCAACCTGATCGACACCCCCGGCCACGTCGATTTCACCGCCGAAGTGGAGCGGAGCCTGCGGGTGCTCGACGGCGGCGTGGTGGTCTTCAGCGCCCGCGAAGGCGTCGAGGCCCAGAGCGAGACCGTCTGGCACCAGGCCGACAGGTACCGGGTGCCGCGGATCGCGTTCATCAACAAGATGGACCGCGAGGGGGCCGACTTCTACGAGACGCTCCGGGAGATTCGCGATCGGCTTTCCGCCTGCCCCGTCGCCGTCAATCTCCCGCTGGGCAGCGGCCCGCCGCACATGAAAGATGCCTTCCGCGGCCTGATCGACCTGGTCGGGATGAAGAGGCTCAGCTTTACCCCCGAAAGCAACGGGACCGAGATACTGACCGAGGAGATTCCCACGGAGTTGCGGGAAGACGCTGAGACCTGGCGGGCGCAGATGCTCGACGAGCTTTCGCACTACAACGACGAGCTGATCAGACTGCTGCTGGACGAACAGCCGGTGCCCGAAGAGCTGATCCACAAGGTGCTCCGCGCGGCCACGCTGGGGAACAAGATCGTGCCGGTGCTGTGCGGCTCGGCGTTGGACGGGATCGGGGTGCAGCCGCTTTTGGACGCCGTGGCCGCCTACCTGCCCAGCCCGGCCGACATGCCGCCGGTCGAAGGCACAAACCCCAAGAAAAAAGACGCCCAGACCAGCCGAAAACCCGACCCGGCCGAGCCCTTTTGCGGCCTGGTCTTCAAGATCCAGGCCGACCGGCACGGCGATCTGCACTACGTTCGCGTCTACTCCGGCGAGTTGAAGGCCAACTCCCGGGTTTACAACCCGGGCAAGGACAAGAAGGAAAACGTCCCGCAGCTTTGGCGGATCCAGTCGGATCGCCGCCGGCAGGTCGAGCAGGTCAGGGCCGGCGACATCATCGGCCTGGTCGGACTGCGGCACTCGGTCACCGGCGATACGCTCTGCCACACCCAAAACCCCATCCTGCTGGAGTCGATCTCCTTTCCCGAGACGGTGATCTCCATGGCCATCGAGCCGGAGACCTCGCTGGAGCGAAAGAAACTGGCCGACGTGCTCGAGATGATGCGGCGCCAGGACCCCACCTTCCTGGCAAGAGAAAACGAGGAAACCGGACAGACGCTGATCAGCGGGATGGGCGAGCTGCACTTGGAGGTGATCAAGCACCGGCTGCTGCGGGACTACAACTTGAACGTCAAGGTCCACAATCCCCGGGTCAGCTACCGCGAGACCGTCGAGACGGCCGCCGAGGTCACCGGCCGGTGCCATCGCACCGTGGCCGGCCAGACCCTCTCGGCCGAGGTCACCATCCGCATGGAGCCGTTCGACCGGGGAGCGAAACCGGTGGTGGTCATTCCCGCCTGCGGCGACGCCCTGCCGCCGGAGTTCTTGACCGCCGTGCTGGAGACGCTCGGCGAGCAGGGCGAAGGGAGCGGGCTGCTGGGCTTTCCGCTGATGCACGTCAGGATCACCGTGCTCGCCGGCAAGGTCCACGAGACCGGGTCCAGCGATCTGGCCTTCCGGATGGCAGCCGGTGACGCCTTCGAAAGGGCGTTGCGCGAGGCGGGCGTGGGGCTGCTCGAGCCGATCATGCGGCTGGAGGTCACCACGCCGGAGGAGAACCTGGGCGAGATCATGAGCGACCTCCAGCAACGTCGCTCTATCATCACCCGCACCCACCGCCGCGGCCGCAACACCGTCATCGACGCCCGGGCCCCGCTGGCCAATCTGTTCGGCTATTCCAACGCCATGCGGGGCCTAAGCCAGGGCCGGGCGACCTGCACCATGGAGCCCTCCTCCTACGGCCCGGCACCGCCGGAGGTGCTGGAGGGCTTCATGTGAGCCGTGCGGGCAGTGATGCCGCTGCCTGAATGGCGCTGCGAGGTTGGCAGCGAACGCGCGGCTGCGAGCAGCCACCCTACATGCGACAACGCCGCTGCGTCAATAGTCCCGGCGGCAGAAGACCAAGGCTGCCAGACAGAGCAGCACCGCCTCGAATCCCAGCGAGGTGCCCACCACCCACCGGACCGACCGGCCGAGGATGGTTTCCATCAATTCCCGCTCGGCCTTTTGGTGCTCGTGCGGTTGGCCCAGGGCCCCCTCGGGAAGAGCGGCCATGTCAAACAGGCTCCGCTGCAATAGTAAGATCGTATCGCCGGTCTTGGGCAACACCGTCTTGATGTAATAGGCGATGTCGTGGGCCCGCTTCAGCTTTGATGAACCACCCTCCTTGTTGTCCTCACGGGGCTCGTCGGCTAGGCGCTGCCCGGACTTGCCGGCTGGGTGAGAAAACGTGCCCGCCCGAGGCGTCGCAGCCTTTGTCTCCTTGGCGCCCTTCTCGTCGTCCGGTGCCGACGGCTCGGCCACCGCCTTCACCAGGGCCCTCCCAACCGCGAGGGGCACCCGACTGCCGCGCTTCAGCGCACTGGGATCTTCGTCGCGGGCCGGATGGGCCTCCGGGACGGCGATCCTTGCCGGGAGCCGAACCTCGGCGGGTTGTCTGGGAGCGCTCCGATTCCGCGGCCGATCCACCTGCATTGCACCCGGCGGAAAGTTGCCATACTTCTGCTGTTTCTCGATGGCTAACAGAACGATCTCTGTCGTCCCGACTGCCCAGGTGAAAAGCCAGAACAACAGCGTCAGCAGCAAGGCCGCCAAGGCGGAGCGCGTGATCAGTCCCAACAGCACGCAGACGGAGAAGAGGTAGCTGAAAAAACAGACGACCAGCGGGACGGCCACGAACAAGCCCGGCTCCCACGCCCCGCCCCGCAGCCCGATCACCAGAAAACACGCCGCGGTGAACAGCGTCACCTGCAAGGTCACGAACAACAGGCCGGCGGCGTACTGTGTGAGAAACAGCCGCAGCCGGCCGATCGGCTTCGAGACCAGCAGGTGGATCGAGCCGCTGTTGATCAAATTGGGGAAGATGCCGGCCGTCGAGAGCAGGGCCAAGATGGTCGCAAACAACGCCAACCAGTAGTTGATGCCGACGTTGACGAAGATCCACTTGTAGAACAGGGCCGGCTCAATCTCCACCGAGTTGATCAAGGGGTGGTCGATTTGCCACACAGCGATCTTCACGCCGGTCTCGTTGAGGCCCACGCATCCGACGCCCCCCGCTGCAACTACCGAGAGAATCAGCACGATCCAGAAGATTATCTTGGCGTTCAGACCGCGGTAAGCGTCGTAGAAGATGGCCAAGGTCTGCGTCATGGCTGATCTCCTTTCCCGGTCCCCTCGGCGGCCGGCTGGCCGTTGTGCGAGTCGGCCACCGTCTCGATGAAGAAGTCTTCCAGCGACTGGCGTATCAGCCGAACCGAGTGGATGATCAAGTCGTGTCGGCGAAGGGCGTCGATCACCGGTTGGATGCCGGCCGGCTGGTCGGTGTGGATCCGCACCAGGTGGCCGTCCAACTCCACCGCTTCTCCGGAGGGCAGCGTGCCCGTCTCCACGGGCACCGACACCGCCGCCGCGGCCCCGGCCAGGCAGAGTACCGCGGTTGCGGCTGCCGGCTTCGACTCGTGAAGCTCACAGGGCAATGCGGCGCGAGCCGCCTCCCGCAGCCCGTCTGCCGGAGCGCCGTGCAGCTCGATTTCGTAGTAGCGGCCGCGGGCGGTGAGGTCCTCCACGGTGCCCTGGCGAACCACTTTCCCCTCCACCAGGATCGCCACCCGGTCGCAGACCATCTCCACCTCGCCCAGCAGATGGCTGTTCAGGAAGATCGTCTTGCCCTCAGCGCGAAGTCGCTTGAGCACCTCGCGGACTTCCCGGCGGCCCACCGGGTCCAGTCCGTCGGTGGGCTCATCCAACACGATCAGTTGCGGATCGTTTACCAGGGCCTGGGCCAGACCTACCCGCTGTTGCATGCCCTTGGAGTACGTGCCCACCCTCACCTTGGCCCAGCCACTCATGCCCACCATCTGGAGCAACTCCGCGGTGCGTCGGCGGCGGGTGGGGCGATCGACCTTGGCCAGGGCGGCGTAATACTCCAGGGCCTGCCGGCCGGTGAGATAGGGCGGGAAGCTGTGATTCTCCGGCAGGTAGCCGACCTTGGCCAGGGTGGGTGTATGTCCGATGGGGCGGCCCAGAATCGTCCCCTCGGCACGCGTGGGCCGGACCACCGTCATCATGATCTTCACCAACGTGGTCTTGCCCGCCCCGTTGGGTCCCAGCAGCCCAAAAATCTCTCCGGGGCAGACCTGCATCTGGATGCCCCGCAAGGCATGAACCTTCCGGCTGTAGGTCTTCGCGACGTTACGCAGATCGATTGCCAGGTCGCTCCGTGAAATGGCCATGGGGTCCTCAGACTGTTGGATGCCGATTGACAACCGGCAGTCCGTATTCTCGGTTATGCGTGTATTGTGTCCACGAGGTAATTCGACGCAGACAGCCTAATCTTTTGGACGTTCCCAGGCAACCGGAGAAGAACAGGGCAGTTCGGCCAACTTGGCCACCCCACCGAGTGATGGTATAATGGCGTTCGGGAGGCTGAATTCTCCGCAGGCACACATTTGACGGCTGCGGGCTGCCGTGGCCCAAGTCCCGCAGAGGAGGAATCTCGTGAGCACCATCGCCCGCCTGACCCTGGCCGATTACGACCGCATGATCGAGGCCGGGGTGTTCGATCAGGGCCGGCGCCGCCGGCTGGAATTTATCCGGGGGGAGATCCGCGAAATGAACCCGATTGGATCACCGCATGAAGTAATCGTCGATCGATTGGCAGAGTGGAGTTTCGAGAACCGGCCCAAAAGCAAACCATGGGTACGTGTGCAGAACTCGATCGGGCTTCCGAGCCTGGAAAGTGCGCCCGAGCCCGATCTGGCTTGGGTTGTGCGGCGCGACTACTCCAGCGGCCGGCCAGGTGCGGAAGACGTCCTGCTGGTGATCGAGGTCGCTGAAACCAGCCTGGCGTACGACACCGGCGAGAAGGCCGAGCTCTACGCGGCGGCAGGCGTTGCCGACTACTGGGTGGTCGACGTCGCCGCTCGGGTGATCGAAGTCCGCCGCCAACCGGCCGGCGGCCGCTATCGCAGCCTCAAGACGCATACCGGCGACGACGAGGTCCACCCGATGGCAGTGCCCGAGGTGGCCTTGCGGCCGTCGGCTCTGTGGGAGTCCGGATAGCGTGAGCGCTCGCCCCGGGCGGTTGCGCCGCGCGAAAGCAGCGACCAAGCGGCCTCCTCTGCCAGACAATTCTCTCGGTCCCCCCTGGCCCTCTCACCGTCCTGTTGCTACGCTGATGCCGGCAGATGCCGACAACGCACAGCAGCCAACCGGACGGCCATGCAATACCTGATCGGAACGGATGAAGCCGGTTACGGGCCGAACCTGGGGCCGCTGGTCATCTCGGCCACTCTCTGGCAGGTTCTCCAGGGGACCGACGGCGAGGACCTCTACCAGCGACTCGCCGGGGTGATCGTGGCCACCGCAGAGGAGGCTGCCGAGGATCCCGCCGCGCGCGTGGCCATGGCCGACTCGAAGGTCCTCTACCGGCCGGGCAAGGGACTGCGACACTTGGAGCGCGGGCTGTGGGCGGCCCTGGCCGCGGTCGATAAGGAGCCGAAGACCTGGTCGGAGGTGTGGCACGCCCTGGCGCCCGAGGCGGCGGACGATCTGCGGACCATCCCCTGGTACGCCGGGTACGACTCGCCCGTGCCGCTAGAGGCCGACCCCGCCGAACTGAAGCGGCTGGGGCCGGCGTTACGCAGCGGACTGGCCGCCGCGGGCGTCCGGCTGGTGGACCTCCGCAGCCGGGCGGTCTTTCCGCGGCAGTTCAACGAACTGATCCGGCGGCATGGATCCAAAGGGGCCGCGCTGTCGCACCTGACACTCGAGCTGATCTCCCGGGTGATGAAGCCGCTGGTGGAGGTTCCGATCTCGATCATCTGCGACAAGCACGGCGGCCGGAACCGCTACGCCCGGTTGCTGGGCGAGCACTTTCCCGATCGGCTGATCGAGATCTACGGCGAGGGCCGCCGGCGGAGCGTCTACCGCTTCGGCCCGGCCCAGGGCCGCGTGGAGTTCTGCTTCCAGACGAAGGCCGAGCGTCATCTGCCGGCGGCACTGGCCTCGATGGCCTCGAAGTACCTGCGGGAGCTGGCCATGCGGGCGTTGAACGCCTTCTGGTGCGGGCGCTCGCCCGGCCTGCAACCCACGGCCGGATATCCCCAGGACGCCAAGCGCTTCAGGGCGGATATCGCCCCCGCCCTGGCGGAACTCCAGATCGACGATCGGGTCCTTTGGAGAGTGAAATAGACGATGTGTAACAAGGGAAAATCGGAAAGGGGAGAAATGGAAAACAAGGATTAGATGATTCGAGCTTGTCGTTGGAATCGCAGTAGCAGTTTTTCCCCTTTTTCCCCTTTCCCATTTCCCCTCCTTACACACTGAAGCTCGGGAAGACCGAACTGCGGACTGTTCTCATGGATCTTTACATCATCCGACACGCGTGGGCCGGGCACTATGGTGATCCGGACTGGCCCGATGACAGCCAGCGGCCGCTGACCGCCGAAGGCAAGGTCCGGTTTGCCCAGGTGGTTGCGAGACTCGCCAAGCGGGGATTCGCGCCGCAGTTGATCGCCACCAGCCCCTTGGTCCGCTGCTTGCAGACGGCCCGGATTGTCGCCGAGGGCCTCCCCGGCGATCCGCAGGTGGTCGAGCTCGACGAGCTGATGCCCGGCAGCGACCTGGAGAGGCTGCTGCGGTGGACCGGCGAACGGGCGGCAGAATACGACCAGATCGCCTGGGTGGGCCACGCCCCGGACGTCGGCCGGCTCACGGCCGACTTGATCGGGGAGATGGACGGTTGGATCCGCTTCGCCAAAGGGGCCGTGGCCGCTATCCGTTTTGAAGACCTGCCCCTGGTCGGCCAGGGCGAGCTCCGCTGGCTGGTCACCGCCAAGCTACTGGGGTGTTAGCCCTGGGAGAAGAGCCGAGTCGGCCAGAGGCGTGCGGCTACAATCCAGGTTGGGCAGTCCCTTGCTTCCGCTTTTCCTGCTCTTGCTGCCACCACTGCCGGACTCTCTTTGCGGCGTCGACGGAGGAGAAGCGATAGCCGTGCATGGGTGGTTTTGGAGACGGTCCGGGGGCCGGTCGCAGCCCAAATTCTTCGAATGACCGGCCGTGATGCCGTAGCAACACGGCCGCGGCGGTCGCGCCGAGCCGGGGACTTTGGGGAAAACCTTCCACCATTAGGTCCCGGCGTCCGATCAGGCCAGCCAGCCAGGCGTCGACCTCCGGCCAGGGATCATGGCTCGCGATCTCCAGCGCCCGCCGCTGGGCGTTGGGCGAGTCGATCTCCCCGATCGCCCGCCGCC
>CAZUAM010000340.1:0-7972 GCA_964618095.1 uncultured Planctomycetaceae bacterium
ACAACACAGCCCAGGGTCGCGCAGCGCACCCTGGGGCAGGGAGCCGCGCGATGGGACCCGGAACCCCAAAGGGGTTTCACAACACACGTGCAAGCTCGGGTGCCCACCCGGATTTGTAAAACCCCTTCGGGGTTTCCGGACACTTGATCGCCTCTCATCCCAGGGTGCGCTGCGCGACCCTGGGCTATGTTGTTGAACGCCTTCGGCGTGGTTTTTTACAACCTTAGGGCAAACTCATGCTCACTTTGCAGACATATCCGTATTTCGCCTAGGAGGCCGTCAGTCGCTCGACCAGAAAATCCTCGAAGGCACCCAGATTCCTCCATTTTGTGGCGCAGTGGACAGAGCGGGCCTTCTCGTCGATCACGGTGTGCCCATCGTCGGTCACCCGAATCGGCAGCTTCTCCATCTCCAGCAGCTCTTCCGTCAGCGCCAGGTACACGGCTACCGTATCGTAGAGCGTGCTGCTGGCCGTGATCGGCTTGCTTGGATTCCCGCTCCAGACTCGGTAGTTCGCCATCAGGGCCTGGACTAGCCGGTCCTTGCAGCGGTAGACCTTCTGGAACTTCTTGCCCCGGAGATAGACGATGCCGCACGTATCCAGCGGCGTGATGGTGACGTCCCAGGGCGCCGCAAAGACCTTCTGTAGCGCCTTGGGGTCGGCCCGGACGTTGTACTCCGCGGAGATCTTGGGACTATTGCCGTAGCCCCGTCGTACGCTGCCGTGCATCCCGACGAACCTGGCCCGCCGGGCAATCCCCGGATCGCGCTTCAGTGCCAGAGGGACGTTCGGGACCGGGCCGATGCAGACCAGCGAAACGGGGACTGGCGAACTCTTGATGGTCTGGATGATGGCCCCCACCCCGTCCTCGTGTACCGTGCCGGGATACTTCGACAGGTCGTAGTCTCCCACCCACTCACTCTGGCGGCCCTTCTTGTCCGTTTTGCCGTGCCCGATTCCCACGGGGACGTCCGTGCGGCCGGCCACCTCGAGCATCTTGGCAATGATCTTGGCACGGTAGACATCGTTGCCCGAGTCTGAGGTCACCAGCTTCACGTCCAGCTCGGGCGACTTCAGCAGCAAGGTCAGGGCCCAGGTATCGTCGATGTCCCCGCCGATGTCCGTATCCAGGATCACGGGGATCTTCTTTCCCTTTTTCAGCATGGCGAAGGTGTCTTCTGCCTTGGGGAACCGAGGCTTTTCGGCGGCGCTGAGCGACGAGCCCAATGCGATGCTAGAAGCCGCTGCGGCCGCCACGGTGCCACGTTTTAGGAACGATCTTCTCGACATGTCGGTTTTCATCAGCTTTTCCTCCAATAGCTTCGGACGGACATCCGGCAATTGACGGGATCGGCAAGCGGTACTTATGATAACACTGTCTGGCGGCGGATACCACCGTCGGCGGCGGAATACTCAAATTGAGGCGGCCCCCGGAAAAGATAAGGAGAGATGCAAATGATTCGCTTCAACTCGTCCAGAGGCAGAGCAGCGGTAATCGGTTTGCTGCTGCTGCCGTTGGCGGCGATGATTCCAGGCCGAATGACCCTGGGCCGGCAACCCGAACGCCGGAATGCCCCCGCGGACTATTTCCCTCCACCTGAGTCGAAGGGGGGATGGCGGAAGCTCGACGACCCGCGCGAGATTCGTAAAGCGGCCGGCATGGACCCCACCAAGCTCACCGGGCTGCGACGGTGGTTGCTCGACTCCGACAAGCGGAACTTCGCCGCCGTGGTGATCCGCCGCGGCTACCTCGTGCTGGAAGTGGAACGGGGCGTGAGCAGCCGCACCGCCACCGGAAACGTGAAGTCCTGCGCCAAGGCAATCTGCGCCACGGTGCTGGCCATCGCCTCCGAAGAAAGCCGGCAGGGCCGCACCCCGAAGAAGATGTCGTTCGACGATCCGGCCTTCCGGTTCATTCCCTGGGCAAAGCCGCTGAGCGATCCGCGGAAGTCGAAGATCCTCGTCAAGCAGCTCCTGAACCATACTTCGGGGATTGCCCCGGAGTCGACCGGGGCGCGGAACCGGGGACCGTGGCAGTACGTGCTCGGCCACAGCGGCGACCCGAAGACCGCCCGGCTGGCCTTCGACCCGGGAACCGATCTGGGCTACTCCACGCACGGGCTTTATCACGCCGCGCTGGTGTGCGAAGACGTCACAGGTCTGCCCTACGATCAGTTCGCCGTCCGCCACCTCTTCAGGCCCATCGGCGTAGAGAAGTGGTGGTTTGAATACTTCGAGGGCGGCCAAAAGCACGGCCGCCATCCGTCGCACGCACTGGGGATGCCCGCACGGGACATGGCCCGGATTGCCTACTGCATGCTGCGCGGAGGCCGATGGCGAGACCGGCAGGTGATTCCCAAGTGGTTCGTGGAAGAGACGGCGGCGCCGACGCACTCGGTCAAGGGCCGCAAGTCGTTCGGGCGTGACGCCGAGTCGTGGTCGCACGGCTGGGAGCTGCCGGCGCGGCTGACCGACGGGCGGGGGCGAGGCATCCCCAAAGATGCCCGCTTCAAGCCCGGCTCCGGCGGCCAACTGATCGCCTTCGTGCCCAGCCTGGACCTGGTCGTTACCCGCCAGACCGGCAGCAGCGGCGATTGGGCGTTCGAGGAGTACGTGCGCCTGGCGTGCCAGGCGGTGCTGAGCAGTCCTTAGTACCGCAACGCTATTTCGCCGCCACTGGCTGTTTAGCGGGCGGGCTTGCCCGCCGTGTGGCACGCTGGACTTCTCGATTGAGTCCACGGCGGGCAAGCCCGCCCGCCAAACGACAAGCGGCTCTCCGGCCGTCAACCTACCAGTGCAGGTTTGCGCGGGGATCCTGGGGATGACGCCGGCCGAACTGCTCGAACGCCTGGCGGTCGGAGTCGCCGATTTCCTCGGGCAGGACGATCTGGATTTCGGCCAGCAGATCGCCGGGCGGGCCGTTCTTGGGCGCCGCGCCGTGGCCCTTGACGCGGAGCTTCGTCCCGCTGGAGCTGCCGGCAGGAATGCTCAGCGAGACGGTACCGCGCGGGGTGGGTACGTCAACCTTGGCTCCCAGGGCGGCCTCGGCCAAGGTCACCGGGACCTTTACGTGGAGGTGGTTCCCCCGACGCTGGAAACAGGGGTGAGCCGCTACCCGAATCGTGATCAGGATATCGCCCGACGCGCCGCCTCGGGGCCCCGGTTCACCTTGACCGCGAACGCGAATCTTCTTGCCGTCTTCGATCGTTGCGGGGATCTTCACGGTGATCGTCTCCGTTTTGCCCGAGCTGCGGCGCAGGGTAAGCTGGGCTTCGCCGCCGGTGATCGAGGTCTGGAAGGGGATCTTCAGTTCGTGGCGGACGTCGGCGCCGCGGCGCCGGGAGGCGGCGGTTTTCCCCGGCCCGCGGCCGGCGGCACGGCGGAACTGGCCAAAGATTTCTCCGAAGCCCCCGGCCGGCTCTTCGCCGAAACGCTCGCCAAAGAACTGGCTGAAGTCGAAGCCTTCGGCCCCAACCCCCCCGGGGCCGGCCCCGGGTCCGCCGCCCCAGGCAGGACCCGCATGCGGCCCGCCCGCCCCCATCGTCTCGAACGAGCTGCCGTAGCGGTCGTACATCTCCCGCTTCTCCGGATCGTTCAACACGTCGAAGGCCTTCTCGACCTGCTGAAATTTCGTCTTGGCCGTCTTGTCGTCGGGGTTCATGTCGGGATGGTATTTCCGCGCCAACTCGCGGTAGGCCTTTTGAATCTCGGCCTGCGAGGCATCGCGACGAACACCCAAGATCTTGTAATAGTCCTCAGCCATTTCGCCGTGGTGGCTCCCGGGCAATCCTTGGTCTCAGCACGACGGTACACCGTCCAACAACACATTGTAGAATCTTTGCCCGCCTTTCATCAAGCCGGGCAAGCGACGCCACTTGGGGGGTCCCTGCCGTACGCACTTGGCCGGCACAAAGTGGTTGTCAAGACAGCACTTGGAACCTTGGGAGAATAGCCCCGCCCGGCAGGGCGGGGTTCCTGGAATGCCGACGCGTCCAACTCTACCTTCCCGAGCGGGGCGGGCAGCAAACACAACCATGCGAGCCTGTTCTTGGACAAGTCAAGTCCGGAGCCTCGTCGTAGCCTTGACAACCCGGTGCAATACGAGACGATGAACGTATCTTCTCCAATGGGAAGAACCGTGGCTTTCTGATCCCACTCTCCGGCACGACCGGCCCCCGCCCTGCGGACCGCAGCCCGCGGGCGTCGGCTCGCCCGAATGGAGACCCTCGACTGCCCTCTCCGATCCCCAATCCCTAATCCCCAATCCCTACCATGCAACACTTCCACGTGCGGATCTCGAAGGAGGAGCTGGTCTTCAGTGCCGGGCATTTCATTACCGTAGAGGGAGACACGTGTGAACGGCTGCACGGACACAACTTCCGCGTGGCGGCCGAGGTGCATGGACCGTTGGACGAGAACCATTACGTGGTCGATTTCCTCGCCTTGCGAGATACGCTCTGCAGAATCATTGGCGAGTTGGACCATCGCGTGCTCCTGCCCACCGAGCATCCGTTGATCCGGGTGGCAGCCGACCAGGAGGAGGTCGAGGTCAGGTTTGACCGCCGCCGCTGGGCCTTTCCGCGGTCCGATTGCCTGCTGCTGCCGATTCCCAACACCACCACCGAACTCTTGGCCCGGTACTTGGGGCAACGTCTGCTCGACGACCTGGCCGCGCGGACCGGCAGGCGGCCGGCCCTGGTGCGGATCGAGGTCGAGGAGTCCCCTGGCTTTTCGGCGGTCTGCCAACTCCGCGACGAGTGAGCCGGCCGCGGCCGTGGGCCTTGCCGGCTGCCGGTTTGGCCTCAAGTCAGGGGCCATAGCCTGCCGATACGGGGCCAGCACGCAACCGGTGCGCCTCGACCCCTAGATTGGCCAAATTACACAGCTTAACGAATCTGGGCGTGCTAGCCTTGAGGGGGGGCAGGACTTGTGGAGCTGGTGGCATGCCGACCTCCGACATCCGCAAAGCCGCCATCTTGTTGATGAGCCTGCCGAACGAACAGGCTGCACAACTGTTGGGCAAGCTCGACTCGAAGCAGGTCGAAGCCGTTTCCATCGAAATCGCCAAGCTCGGCGAGGTCAGCGGGGACGAGCAGGAATCGACCATCCACGAGTTCGCCTCCGCCAACCCATCTGCCTTGGCCACCAGCGCGGGCGGATTGGAAGTCGCCAGAAGCCTCGTCGAGCGGGCGTTGGGCAAACGCGCCGGCTCCACGCTGGACAACGTCCGCCAGTCGATCGAGGCCTTGCCTTTCGGCTTCCTGCAAAAGGTCGACAGCCAGAACCTGTTGACCTTCATCATCGACGAGCATCCGCAGACCATCGCCCTGATCCTCTCGCACGTGCCGCCCTCGCAAGCCGCCGACATCATCAGCGGCCTGCCCGCCGAACGCCAGTTGTCCGTCATCCGACGCATCGCCAGCATGGGACAAACCTCTCCGGAAATCATCCAGGAGGTGGAGAGGGGCCTGGAAAAGCGCATGGCCAGCGTGATGAGCCAGCAGTTCGAGAATGCCGGCGGCGTGGCCAGCGTGGCCGAGATGCTCAACGTGATCGATCGGGCAACCGAGCGGAGCCTGCTGGAGAACCTCGCCCAGGAGGACCCCGATCTGGTCGAGGAAATCCGCCGCTTGATGTTCGTCTTCGAGGACATCAGCAAACTCTCCGACCGCGACATCCAGACCTTGTTGAAGAACGTCGAGAGCTCGCAATGGGCCATGGCCCTGAAAGGAGCCAGCGAGGAGCTGAAGGACAAGATCTTCAACAACATGTCCAAGCGGGCCTCCGACCTGCTGAGAGAGGAGATGGAGTATCTCGGGCCGGTCCGCCTCTCCAGCGTCGAGCAGACCCAGCAGCAGATCGTCGACGTCATCCGCCGGCTGGAAGACGCCGGCGAAATCACCACCCACGGCGACGAAGAAGAAGAGCAGTTCATCCAGTAGCCGCCCCCCAAGAGTCTCCGACCAAGAGGTGGCAGCCCGGGCTGCTTCGAGACGATCTTCGGCACGCAAGTCGTTGCCACAACACCCGCTGGCGGCGACTTTCCCCGGCCGCCCGGCCCTTGAGTCTTCGCCCCCCCATCTGCTAGCATGGGGCCATGGCCACCACCCCGATGATGAAACAGTACCAGGAGGCGAAGCGGGCCTGTCCCGACGCCATGCTGCTGTTTCGGATGGGTGATTTCTACGAGCTCTTCTTCGAAGACGCCAAGACCGCCGCCCGCACGCTCAACCTCGCCCTGACCAGCCGCGAAAAGGGGGCCGGCGCTATCCCCATGGCCGGCTTTCCCCACCACCAACTGGAAAGCTACCTGGGCAAGCTGATCGCCGCCGGCATGCGCGTGGCCGTCTGCGAACAGGTCGAAGACCCCCGTGAGGCCAAGGGACTGGTCCGCCGCCAGGTCACCCGAATCGTCACCCCCGGCACCGTCACCGACGAGGCCCTGCTCGACCCCCGACAGAGCAACTACCTGGCGGCCATCGCCCCCGGCGATCCGGCCGGTCTGGCCTGGGTCGAGCTCTCCACCGGGCGGTTCGTCGCCGCCGGCTTCCCCGTGGGCCGGTTGGCCGATCAGCTCGCCCGAATCGCACCGGCCGAGTGCCTCGCCAGCGAAGACGCCCAGCAGCTTCCCCTCTCACTCGACGAGCAGATGATGGTCACCCGGCGCCCGGCCTGGGCCTTCTCCTATCAGACCGCCCGGCAGACGCTTTCCAAGCACTTTGGGACCACCGGGCTGGAGGGTTTCGGCTGGGACCGGGAACCCGCCGACGGCCAGTTCGATAGCCAGGCGATCCGCGCCGCCGGTGCCGTTCTCGACTACCTCACCGAGACGCAGAAGAGTTCGCTGGACCACATCGAGGCGCTGATCCCCTACCGGACCGCGGGCACCTTGGAGATTGACGAGTCCAGCCGCCGGAGCCTCGAAATCAGCCGTACGATCCGCGAGGGCAGCCGCGAGGGCTCCCTGCTGGCCGTGCTCGACCGCTGCGTCACGGCGATGGGCTCGCGGCTGCTGGCCGATTGGCTGGCCAGTCCGCTGACCGACGTCGAGGCAATCCGCGCCCGACACGAGGCGGTCGAAGAACTCGTCGCCGAGGCCGCCCTCTCGGCCGAACTGCACGACGGCCTGCGGCGGGTCTACGACGTCCAACGCCTGCTGGCCCGGGTCACCACCGGCCGGGCAAGCCCCCGGGACCTGAGCTTCCTGGGCCGCACGCTGCGATGCCTGCCGGGCCTGAAAGCCAAGCTCACGGCCCGCAACAGCCGCCTGCTCAGCCAGTTAGAGGCCGAGATCGACCTCTGCGTCGAGCTGCGCGGCAAGCTCGACGCTGCCCTGGCCGACGACTGTCCGCTTACCAGCCGCGACGGCGGGTTCATTCGCGACGGCTTCAGCCCCCGGCTCGACGAACTCCGCGAGCTGACCCGCGGCGGCAAACAGTGGATCGCCCAATACCAGGCCCGGGAGACCCAGCGGGCAGGCATCCCCATGAAGGTCGGCTTCAACAAGGTCTTCGGCTACTACATCGAGGTGACCAACACGCACCGGGAGAAGATCCCGGAGGATTACATCCGCAAACAGACGCTCAAGAACGCCGAGCGCTACATCACCCCTGAGCTGAAGGAGTACGAAGAGAAGGTACTGACCGCCGACGAGAAGGCCAAGGAGCTGGAGTACGAGCTGTTTGTCGAGCTACGCGACGCGGTGGCCGCCTCGCGCCGCCGGATGCAGGCCACCGCCGCCGTGCTGGCCCAGATCGACGTGCTGGTGGCCCTGGCCGAACTGGCCCGTGGGCGAAACTACGGCCGGCCCGAGATGGTCGAAGAGCCGACGCTGCGGATCTGCGACGGGCGGCACCCGGTGCTCGACGTTGTTGAGCCGGAAGGGACGTTCGTGCCCAACGACACAACAGCCGGAAGCGAGTCGGGCACGATCCTGCTGATCACCGGCCCGAACATGTCGGGCAAGAGCAC
>CAZUAM010000341.1:0-6853 GCA_964618095.1 uncultured Planctomycetaceae bacterium
GCACGGACCTGAATCGGCAGGTCGGGCTTGATCCAGTGATACCTAAGCGCCGTCAACTGCTCGGGCTTGTACAGCCGGCCGCGGCTGAGCCATTGCGTCTGGTTCCATTCTCTTTCGGTATGTTCGGAGGCAATCTTCCCGACGCGGGCCGGTCCGTCGGCGGCCGGACGCCGGTCGGCCTTGTAGAGGTGGTATTCGATGGTCGGCGCCTGGGCCAGGAACTGCGGCTTGCGGGCGAATCCGTAGATCACCTCGTCATCAAACGAGAGGATGCGGCCGGAGGGGGCATGCTTCGCCGCCTCGAACCATACGTGCCAGCCGTAGACTGAAGTGACACCGTACGTCCAGTAGCTGCGATGGTGCCAAGCGTCGTCCAGCAGTCCGACGGGGCTGAAAAGGTGAGCGTCGTCGCGATCCTGGTGCCTGACGTCCAGGTCGGGCGCGATGCGCAGGCGGTTACCGTCGAAGTCGAACGGCTGGCTCCGCATGAAGATACGTTTCCCGTTGCTGCTGAGAATGTCGGCGTTGGCCACCGGCATGGTCAGTCCGATCCATCCGCCCTGTAGCTTCTGAAGGTTTTTGCCGGTGGCCGGGTCGTTTTCGTCGATCTTGGTCATGGTGAGCAACTCACCCGTCTCGGCCTGGAGCTTGTAGAAGCGGAGGCCGCCGTCGAGAAACGCGCTGCGCCCGGCCACGCAATAGACGGCCTCGCCGATCGCCAAGACACTGCCGTGGACGGGCCACACCGATTCGACCTGGCCGTAGGAGACCATGCGCCGGCGATTGGGCGCAGCCAGGAACTTCCACATCAGCTCCCCGTCAGTCGCTCGCAGACAGTAGACGTATCCGTCGTGCGATCCGAAGATCACCTTGCCGCCGCAGAAGGTCGGTGGTGAATCGACGCGGCCGCCGCAAGTGTACCTCCAGATCCGCTTGCCGCTGCCTGCCTCCAGCGCGTGGACCGTATGGCTCTCCGGCGCGACGGTGACCACGATATCATCCGCCGATACCAAGCTGGTGAGCTTGCCGCCGACGTGCGCTGTCCAGAGCTTCTTGAGCTTTGCGGGAACGGTGATCGGTGCGTAACCGCTGCGGGCCGGGTCGTGGCGGTACATGGGCCACGCCGACGAGGTGTCGTGGCTCTGGCGGGCAACGTCCGAGTACGCCGGGCCCTTCCGGCGGCGATCGGCGTCGGATACTTCGTCTGGGGCATCCCCGCTACGGCGAGCCGGTGCCAGTGCATTGAAACCCGACGTCTTGGTCTCCAGAAGGCAGGCGCAGGGATGAGGCCCCGTATAAATGAGTCCGTTGGCCGGCATGATGCCGTAGAGGCACGAACCTCGCGTCCAATGGTTGACGTCGACCTTCTCGTTACGGACGTCGACGACTTCGATACCGGTCCGCGACGCCAGGAGATAGCGCGAGGTCGCCTTCGAGCGGTAGCAGCGGGGATGGAACCAAGTCATCTTCGGCGGCCCGAATTCCGACTTCACTTCGCCCGTATGGATGTCTCTGCCGATGAACTTGTTGCCGCCCGTGCCGGCCGACCAGACCAGGCCGCCGATGACCAGCGCGTCGCCCGGCGATACGTGGCCCGACCGCGGATGAGGAGACTTCCAGAGCAGCTCGCCGGTCTCTCGGGAGTATCCGCTGATGTTCGGGTGGTGTTGATAGAGGAGCACGTCGTCGTAAGAGACCACCGTGGGCGGGCGGCGCGTGTTGAGCGACTGGAACTTGGCCACGTCGTCCTGCCGCCATCGCCGTTGGCCCGTCTTGCAGTCGAGACACATCAGATGCTCGCCGGTGTGGAAGTAGACACTGTCTGCGTCTACGGTGAGTGTGAGCCGGGCAACGGGCGACGCGACGCGCCATAATTCCTTGCCGGAGCCGGCGTCGATGGCCGCGACGTACTGTCTGTCGCCGGGTTTCCATACTCCAATCACGCCCATGGCCCGTGCCGACTCGGTCCAGCAGTGTTCGTTCTGGGGTTTGAACACGTCCGGCTTGAAATCCTCGTTCACCCGCAAATACAGCACACCGTCGCAGACGAGAATCTCTTCGGTGCCTTCGGTGCCCTTGTACGTTTTGACCGTCTTGCCCGTGGCGGCGTCCAAGGCCGTCACCGGTGCGGTCAGCCGGAGCGTTACGTATACCCTATCACCCACGGCCACCAGGCGACGCGGTATGGTGGCGGGTCCGGCCTTCAGCGGCCAGAGGTGGGTGTGCCATAACGGGATATCGCGTCGCCAGAGGACCACACCGTTGAAGGCGTCGCGGGCGACGAGTTTCCACTCGGGCGGCAACTGCACCGAACAGGTCGGCCCCTCGTCCATGACGTAGAATATCCGGCCCGCCGCGGAGACCATGGCATTCATGCTCGACATCTTTTCGTGAGAGCGCGTCCATTTGGGGCCGCCGTTCCACTGCAATCGGCGAGGCGAGCCCACGACCGTATCGTCGGCCACCGCGTTGTTGTCGGCTCTGTGCATGTAATGGGTCCACTCGTCGATCTCGTCGGGCCACGGCTTGACCGTCTTCGTCCACTCGCCGCCGGTGCTCACGTACGCCACACCAAGCGGGGCAAGCACCCGCATCACCTCGTCGGCCGGCACGTCGTGGCGGTCCTCGACCACGATCAAGTTGACGAGGTTGTCGATGTAAGGAAGGTGCTTTCCGTCGAACCGATCGACCGACACCGGACCGTACACGCCGAGCGACTGGATGTGCGCGCGGGCCTTGGCGACTTGATCGGCGTTGCCGTCGAGGCCGTGTACGAGATAGCCGTCGCCGGCGTGCAAGGCGGCCGTAAGTTTCCCGTCACCACAGCCGAGGTGGACAATCAACCCGCCTTGGACGCCCGTCTCGGCAAGAATCCGGCCGGCCAAATCGTCCTGGTGGGCATCAGAAGCTTCGGCGCCGGGGCAAATCAAACATGCCCCGCAGCAAACCACCAGAAGAGGCAGAATATGGGAGACGCGTGGGTGATTGCGGGAAAGCATGGTCGAGTCTCACTTTCCGTTGAACTTCTTGATCAGTGATACAGCTTGGCCGCTTGGGGCTATCCGCAACAGATCTTCAGTCTAGCGGAGGCAACTCGGCGGGGAAAGCAGAAACACACGTCCAGACAGCCCGAGTCCGAGCAATCGTCGGGCCGATGACGCATTTCCGGGGTGAATCTGGCCGCTTCCGCCGTTGCGACCCAGCGGACGGGTCTCTTGCGCGCTCTGAGTCATGCCGAAAAACGCGTGCCGGATCGCTCGCGGCCAGGCGCCCCGGCAAATCCCCCCCGACTGCGTCGGAAGAGCGGTGTCTCTCAAAGGGTGGATTCTTGGGATTCCGAAGAAAGGTATGATATTACGCGACAGTGACTTTGCAGAAATCCTCAGTTGGCGGCTTCCATCCAGCGCCTCAACCGGATGACGTACTCTTGCTTTTCCGCGTCGCCCCATTCGAATTGCACGACGATGCTCCCATCGAGGCCCCACCAACTGCCATGGTCTCTTTTGCGTAGCTTAAGCGGCGCGATGAGCGGTTGGACGACCGAATCGCCGTGGCCGACTCGTTCGATGCGGATCTCGGCCAGGCGATTGTTTTCGAATAGGTAGCGGATGCCAACCAAGCCTTCATTCAAGGAGTCAAGGCACGACTGCGCCGCCGCTATTTCCTCGGGCTTTCGAAACTCATTGCCTCCTTTCTCCCAGCGCTTCTCTGCGTGATGTCGGCACTCCAATTTCGCCTTCCGATACACGTCCGCGACCTGGCGTGCGTCCATGGTGAATGCCACGTTCAGTCCCGGAAGAAAAGGCTGCGGCGTATACTTCCATGGCTCTGAAGGCTTCTCGACGGGCATCGACACTTCATCGCGGTGTCGCGCGAGCCACGCCAGGCAGTCCTTCTTGAATTCATGCGTTGGCCGTCGCCTCATCTGTTTGCTCACGCTTCCGTCCGCTCCCTTGACTGTCTTGATGACAACGGTGTTCTCGATTCCCGTGATTCGCGTGATGGCGCTGGCAGCACGCACAGGCCCCCAGGTGTCTGTGCTTTCCTCCAAGAGCTTGAGAAGGTAAGGCACGGCGCGCTTATCCTTGAGGGTGCCGAGGGCAGCGATACATGCGTCCCGTCGATTGATGTCCCGGTCGGAGAGGCCGGAAATGAAATACCCAAGGTACGGTTTTCCAAGCTTCGCAAGAGAGAGCCTGATTTGGCGTCGCGCGTAGAGGTCCTTTTCTTCTTCGAGGAGGCGCTGGAGGGGGCCGATCGCCCGGCGATCGCCGAGGTCCCCAAGCGCGGCGGCACTGTGTGATCGCATTCCCTTCTGCAAATCATCCAGCAACGACACGAGCGTCGGCACGATCTCTTTAAGGCCGGCCCTTCGTACGTCAACGATAAGGTGCGTTCGTGTTTCAATCTCCGGGTTCCGCAGCGGAATCGAGATGACCTCCGCGGCAAACGTACGATCGCCGGAAAAGAGTTCGTCGAGCAACGCCTGGACCTTCGGCCATTGTTTGGTCTGGTGAAGCTGAGTCAGCCTTGCTGCGGTCGCTGTGACCGACTCGGCTGGCGGAGAAGGCCGCCCCTCCGCGTCGGTCCTATAGCCCGTGTCGGACCCTTTGCCGAGACCCCCGGTCAAGGCGGCCAACACGAGTACCACGGACCAGATTGGAGAGTTCTTCATGGCAAGTCTCCACGCAGAAAGTGTGTTTCCCTAGGGCACGAACACCAACAGCGTCCGCAGGCTGAACTGATACCAGCGGCGTTTCAGTTTGGGCGGGCGGGAATTGTCCATGGTCACGCCCTCAAGAGGTGGAAGGCGATACGCCGGATAGTATGACAGGGCCTCGCTGCCATGCAAGTAAGCTCTCCCCGAGCAATGCAAGGGCAGATTCGGACGCGGGGCAGCCGCAGCGTGTCAGAAAAGGTTCGTTTCCCGACGCAGACGCCGCAACGCCTTTCCAACGCGTAAGTTCTGTCTGGGGCGTCCGATATTGCCATGTCGTAATTCAAAACGCCATAAAGCCGTACCGCAAGAGGTTTCTGACGCAGCTTCTTTCGCCACGAGCCCGCCACCGGACCCCCTGTGGTGGCGCAGCAGGCAAGCCGAATGATCACGGATTTCGGCCTTGTGTCCGCCCGGCTCCTTCCCGTCGTTGGTCAACTCAGGGAATAAAACGGGGACATTCTGTTGGACTTCTACTTCACCGTTATGTAGTCGAGGCCGAACAAGTAGGTGCCGACGCGCGGGTCCTTGGCCTTCTTGTTGCATCCGATCGCCTCGGCGCGAAGCGTGTGCTTGCCCTTGGTGAGCTGGTGCCTTCCGAGCGACGTTGCGTCGGCCGGCACGACGTTCGGGTCGTACAGGTCGATCGGCTGGCCGACCTTCTTCTCGTCGAGGTAGAGTTGAAAGATCCCGTAATCGCACGCCTTGGTCAGCCTCACCTTGACCTCCATCTCGCCGCTTGTGGGGACGTCGAACTCGACGGCAATCGACTGTCCCTTCTTGCCGCCGGTCCAGATCAGATGCTTCCCCCCGCTCCACTTGCCGCCGGCGTAGTGTCTCATGTCTTGAATCCAGTGGCGTCCCCCGTCGCAGCGGACCACCTTCAGGCCCTCGCCCTCGACGGCGTTCGGGTCGAGCGGTTTTGGCGGCGGGGGCGTTTTGACCGCCGGACGAGGGTGCACACGCCCTTCCAACGCAAGGGGCTTGTACGGACTCTTCGAGCCGGGCATCGCATACCAATAGACGGTCGTGTCGAACAGGCACGGCCTGCCCTCTGGATCGTAGTTCGGCACGTATTTTTCGATCACCCCCTCGAACGATTTCCTAAACGGCACATCGTCGCAGACGTGGAACCGGTTGACCGACGTGTCCTTCTGGGCGTCGGGTAGCAGGTGCGTGTTGCAGGCCAGCGCGCTCTCGAACGTAACGAACGGAGGATTGGCCGCCCAGGCGTAGCCGATGTAGTCTTCCGAACCGGTCCCGATCGTCGAGGGGTACTTTTCGCCGTCGACGAAGAACTTCTCGTCGCCTTCGCCCCACCAACCGCCGAACTTCCAGATGTGCAGGGTCATGCCGACGTATCGGCCGCGGCCTTCGGTCACCAGCAGCGGCCAGTCGGGACGCCGGTCGCCGGTCGTGAAACGCTCCTTGTCGACGCCGGTGTAGTCGTCGCCGTGCCACCGGGCGTGGAACCGGAGCAGTTCGCCCGCGGGCTTCGCAACAGGCGCCGTTTTGACCTCGATCTCGAGCTTCCGCGGCTGCTGCCCGTCGTTGGTCAACTCGATCACCGCGCCCCGCTCGAACGGCATGTACCAGTAGCAGTAGAATCCGTCCTCGGTCATGCCCATCGGCAGGGCCTTGTAGAGATTCACGCCGGGCGAGGTGGCGAAGAAATCGCCCAGCGGCGCCCAGACGCTCGGCGTCGGCTCGCCGTCCCACTTGATCGCAAGGGTTATTTCCCGCAGTACGTCCTCTTGGGCCCTCACGTGCTGCGGCAGCGCCGGACGGATCTTGATTGCGCGGATCGCCTTGGACCCGTCGATCTTCAGCTCCGACTTTCCGCCGGCGGCGAGTGTCATCTCCCGCCGGACCACGTTGGCGCGCTGGTCGGGCTTGTGCGGGTTCTCACCCCGCGCGCCCCAAACGGTATTGGCCTTCTTCAACGACGCGTGGATCTGGTCATTGAATCCCGCAAAACTCTCGACCTTCGTGCTTGGGGGGAACTTTGAATAGGTAATGTGGAAATAGTGTCCCCAATTTGGGCCGAGCAGGACCTTGCACGACCTTTGGAACGGGATGGGGATGAAACGGTTTCGGCCGCGCGAGAGCGTCAAGGCGAGATGGGGGTAAGTTTTC
>CAZUAM010000341.1:6863-7948 GCA_964618095.1 uncultured Planctomycetaceae bacterium
TATTTCGCCGAATTCGAGAAAACTTACCCCCATCTCGCCTGGCCGCTCTCGCGCGGCCGAAACCGTTTCAACCCCATCCCGTTCCAACGGCCGCGCGAGAGCGTCAAGGCGAGATGGGGGTAAGTTTTCTCGAATTCGGCGAAATACTCCCGCAGCGGCTTGTCGATCACCGGTTTCTGGTTGCCGTCGATGAAGATTTGAACGTGCCCCTGCTCGGGCATGGCCGACCAGAATCGCCAGAGCACGCCCGGCCCTTCGATCTCGGCCGCGACGAACGAGTCGCCTTCGCGCCGCATGAATCCGCCGCCGTCGCCGTTGGCGCCCCAGTTGACGTATTTGCCCGTGGCGGCATCGTAGCGTCCCCCGCGATCGGCGCTGGTCCACGCCCCGCCCCGTTCGCCCTCGACCGGCGGCGTGGCCAGTCGCTCGAAGTCGTACAGCCGCGCGGCAACGTCGTCGTAGGTCAAGACCTCATCGTCCGCCCGGCAGATCCATGGGCACGTGGCAATAACGGTAAGGATAATGAGTAGTGAATTCTTCATAATGATCATCTCTTCTAATGGATGAAAGTGCACAGCCCTCTCTCTAGTCAGTTTCGCTTTCGTTAATCACACGCCCATTTGTCCCGTTGCCCAGAACCTTGCCAAGAGACAAAGACTGTTGATCAATCTGCTCATCGCTTACTCTGTTTTCGATTACTTCTTTCTTTATGTGGAATAACGTCGACGATACCCACGTCGATGTATTGCGGGTGGTGTTCGTTACGGCAATGCACGGCAATCACGTTTGTTCCGGTCTTGAGCGCTTTTGACATCTTATCGTTCATGGGATGCCAGGTGTACGGGAGGTCCAGGACCAATTGCCCGTTGATATAGACTCTCGCCACTTCGTCGTGGTGTATCAGGAAATGGGGCGAGACGAAATCGGTGCTTTGAAGTTTGAACGTGCGACGGATCCAGACGTCGGAACTGGTCCACTTGGTACGAGGTGGTACGATTAACGTCGGAAAAGTCGGGTGGAAATCGCCAAACCCCCCGGGGCCCTTCTTCCAGGCGGAATCGTCGAAGCCGGGCTTGAACCAATCC
>CAZUAM010000342.1:0-7941 GCA_964618095.1 uncultured Planctomycetaceae bacterium
AACGTGACCTTCCAAGGTTTACCGAAATGGTCCACAAAAACCGTTTGGTGCTAGGCGTTGTCCGGCTCGAGCAAGGCGAATCCGCTCGTCTCGTCCTGGATGCGTCTTGCCGTAGTGCCGAGGATTTCGCAGAGGATCACCTCGCCGACCAGCCAGGTGCTCACCCCGGGCCGGAGGCATCCGGTGAGCGTGGCCCCCGAGCGGCCCAAGGCGGCGTGGACGTGCAGAACCGGCCGGCCTTCCTCTCCGGGAGCAAGCACGCCCACGCCGACCACCTCATGGGCGCCCTCGACGGGCAACAACATGGGCTCCGGGGGCATCCGGTCCGAACGGCGAGGACCGACCACGACCTGGCCGCCGCCGATGCCGCCGACCATGATCACCTGCGCCACCGAAACACCTTGCTCGCGGGCGAACCGTTCGATGCACTGCGGAACCACGTCGCCGTCTTCCAACCGGATCACGAACACGCGCCCGATCCGCCCTTCGGATATCTTCATGCTATCGCTCCGTCAATACCGGGGCACGCGCCGGTCCAACCCGTCGGCGACTTGCCTCAGCGCCTCGTCGAACGGGAAGGCGACGTAGTTGTGGAGGAGGTATCGCTCGACCGTCAGCAGTTGGGTGGCGGTGGCGAGGTTTCCGGCCTTTCTGGCATTTTCCGCCTGGTTCTCGAGCTCTCGTTTTCGGTCACCAGCTTGTTGCCGCCCTCGGTCATAGAGCGCCAGGGCCGGTTTGCCGAGTGCGGCAACCACCGCGTCCAGCTCGGCCCGCGACTGCGGCGGCACGCGGTAGCCTTTCTCCGCGGCGATCTCGGCGAACTGCCCCAGCAGGCCGGTCCAAACCAGCAGCCCGCCGATCCGTTGGGGATATTGCTGCTCGGCGCTGTCCGGCTTGGGAAGCTTCGAGACCAACTGCCGCAACTCGCCCAAGCCGACCGTGTAGCCCCGCTCCTCGAACCACGCCCAGGCCGTGCCTTGCCGGGGGATCAGCCAATCGGGGTGTGCGGACTCCAGTTCGGCGAACTGTTGGCGGGCGTCCTGGCGCCGCTTGGCTTTCAGCAGCAGCAGAGCGTAGAGCAATTTCGGCTCCGGTTCCTTGTCCGCGCATTTCGTTGCGGCCGCATATTGCTGGTCGACCGCGTCGAGATCGATCCGCTCGTGCTGCAAATGCTCGGCCAGCTTGCGGATCTCTCTCTTGGCTTCCTCACCAAGCCGGGGTGGACGGTTGTCGGCTTCGACCAGTGCGGGGGTCTGGGCGACCTGGAGCTGTTTGCCTGCCGAGGCCATCTGCTGCCGGAGAAACGCGGACAGCTCGGTGGGATCGATCCGCTTGTCGCGGTCCTTGTCGGCGCTGCCCGCGTATCCCCGGGCCAGACACCAGGCAAACAGCCCGTGTCCCTTCTCCTCCCACACCAGGCCGCGTTGGCCCGTGCTGCAACTTGCCAGGGCGGTGACGGTCCGCAGCGGGGCCCAGCCGGGCGGGCCCCTCAGCGTCTCGATCATCTCGGCCGTGGAAGGCTGCATCTCCAGATCCTTCCCCTTTCCGGCGTGGCTGCAATCCAGCAGCAGCAGCTTTTCCCCGGCCGCACACTTCTCCAACTCGTCCAGCAGCCATTGCAGCCGCAGCCCGCTGGTGCTCATCCGCGCCAGTCGAAAGTCCGCGGGGGCCAGGTACACTTCCCCCTCCCCGTCCTCGTAGGCATGACAAGCACAATAGACCAGCAGCGTGTCTTTGGAATCGATCTTGCCGAGCTGCTGGGGAATCTGCTTCTTCAGGCGCCCAAGGTTCTCGTCCGTCAGAAGCAGGGCCTGTTGCCGCGGCACCCAGTAACGCTTCACCAGCGTGTCGCGCAGCAGCGTTGCGTCGCCCACCGGGTGCGCAAGCCGCGCCAGCGACGGGTCCGCATAATCCTGGATGCCCACCAGGAGCGCCCAGCGCATGGGATCGGGCGGACGCTCGGCGGCCACCTGTGTGGGCTTGAGGTCTTTCATATCGAGCGAGTCGTGGGTGATTTCCACGCTGTCGCCCTGGCGAAGATCGGTCAGTTCGACCGGTTCGTCGAACAGGGTGATCTTGCACTGCGGCCCCAGCAGGCAGACGACCGTCTTGCCCTCGCCCTTGAACCTGACCTCCAGACGGTTCGCCTGTACCTTTTCGACCTTGCCGGCGTGTTGCAGGATCCGGTAGGCGTCCACACTGACCGCCCGACTGTCGTGGTCGAAGGTGATCTTGTCTCCCTGGCGGAGATCCGTCGGGGCCATAAAAGACAGGCCGTTGATCGTGACCTTGCAGTCGTCCGCAAAAGGCCAGACCCGTACGGTCCGGTTGTCGCCTTCACCCAGCACCACGGTCAGGGTCTGGCGGGCGTCCTCGACGTTGCGCGAGACGATGCCGACGACGCCCTTGACCAGGCGTTCGGCGGCCAACTTGATCGCTTTGCGGCCCGACCCCTCGGCGACGTGATGCACGACCACACGGTCGCCCTCTTGCAACTCGCCCGGCTCGAACGGCCGCCCGGCGATTTCCTTTTGCCCGTTAAACAGGATCTCAACGCCCTCGGGAACCGAGACAATCAGCTCCTCGCCCTGTTCGTCCACCTTCTCGACGGTTAGGACGATTTGGCGCTGGTCGGCCTGGGTGTGTTCCGTGATCGTTTTGATTCGGCCCGAGTAGGTTTTGGGACGAGTGGCATAGACCTCGGTGATCCAGCGTCCCAATGCCTCGTCGCGAACGCGCTGGATGACCACCTGGTCGTCTCGCCGCAGATCGCGCAACCGGGCCGGCTCTCCGTTGACAAAAAACCGGTCCTGACGCTTGAAGGAAACCTTCCGGGCACCGCCGCCGTCGCTCGATGCCAGGGCCAGCTTCCAGTCGTCGGGGAAGACCCTGGTAATCACGCCGCTCAGCCGAGGCGGCGGCTGCCGGTTCCCCGACAGCAGCATCGCCACGCAGAGCACTAGCGAGAGGGCCATCGCCAGCACCGCCACCAGCCGAAGCCGCCGCTTCTTCTTGGCGGCCACGGACCTGGCGGCTGCCGCCTCGCGGTCTTCTTCCTCGGGCGTCTTGTCGGCCACCGGCGGCCCGGCCGTCAGGTCGCGGAGCACCTCCTGGGCCGACTGGTACCGCCGGGCCTGGTCCTTGACGACCAGCTTCTGGATCACCCCGGCGAGATCGTCGGGCACGCCTTCCAGGACCCGGCTGATCTCGGGCAGCTTGCGGTCCGGCGCGGCGTGCCACATCATCCAGGCGATCTGCTGGTCGCGGCCGAACGTGGCCAGCCCCGGGAACAACGACTCGAACCGCGAACCGCACATCAGCTCGTAGACGGAAAAGCCCAGCGAGTAGAGGTCGCTGGCCGGGCCCACCGCACCGAACTGCTCCGAGACCAGCTCGGGAGCCATGTATTTGGTGGTCCCTTTCAGCAGACTTCCTTCTTCGCTGCTGGCCCGGCGAGCCAGCCCAAAATCTCCCAGCTTGATCCGGTTTTGGGCATCGAACAGCAGATTGCCGGGCTTCACGTCGCCGTGGATCACGCCGTTGCCGTGCAAAAACTGAAGGGCGTTCAGCCCGGCGGCCAGGACAATTCTCAGCGAATCCAGGTCCAGCGGTTCGCCCTGCGCGTGCTGTTTCAGACTTCCCTGCATCAACTCCAGGATCAGCCAGCCCCGGGGGCGGACGATGTCGTAGATCGTGAGGATGTTGGGGTGCTGAAGCGACGCCAGCAGTTGGGCCTCGCGCCAGTAGCGGGCCAATTGCTGCTGGTCGGCAAGGAACTGCTGATGGATCTGCTTGATGGCCACCTCCCGCCCCAGCTCGCGGTCCCGGGCGCGAAGCACAGTGGCGAAGTCACCGCTGGCGATGGTGTCCAGGACTTCGTAACGGGAAGAGAGATCCATCGAGTTTTCCTTGGGCGCGGCGGTCGGCTAATCGCTGCTTAACAGAATTGAGATCAGGTCTTTGAGGTCCTCGTCATACTCGGGGGACGTCGTCAGCGACCACCTCTGATCATGATCCTCGACGTACACGGGGCGTTCCTGCCGAAGTAAGTCGAGCACTTTCTCATACATCTTCCGTTCGGCCTCGTGGTCTCCCCGAGTGTTCGCCCGCTGGGCCTGCATCAGATACTCCTGATACTCCAGGGGCTCTTCGCCGATGGGGGGAAAGAACCTCTCTTCGATCTCGCGCCGGGCTTGGTCCTTTTTCTCGCTCCGGGGCGCCCCGAACTCCGCCAGACCCAGGTAGGCGCAGAGGACCGCGCTAATGGCCAGCAGGCCGAAGAGCACCAGGGGATTGACGGTGGTAGTCTTCGCCTCCTTCTTCTGTTTCTGCTCGCCTTCGCGCAAATGCAACTCGGGAAGACTGCCGTCCTCGGCGAGCTTCAGTGGGGACTGGGCGGCCTCGGCCGAGACAAAACGCGCCGTTTTCTGCCCCAACGCGGGCGGCGGCATAGCGGGGCTTGGGCTGGCGGCATCCGCCGCCGGCGGCACGGCTTGCCAGACCGGGCCACGCCCCTCCACCGGCGGCCGCATCCCGGTATCCTCCGCCGCCGGAGTATTCTGCCCCGCGGACCACTCCGGCACAACCCCACCCGGCGGTACCGTCCCCGCGCCACCCATCGAGACGGTCGCCGGCAGCTTCTCCGGCGGTTGCGGCGGTTGCACAGCCGGGGCGACCGGCGCGGAGCCGGCCGTGGTGTCGGAGGGCGGCACGTCGGGATCGACCTCGGGCGCGTTGTCGGCCGCATTCTCAGGCACCCAAAACCGGCCGCCACACCGCGGACAATTCACGTAGCGGCCGATCTTCTTGCGAGGAACCGACAACGGCTTCTTGCAGCGGGGACAGTCGAGCTTGATGGCCATGGATCCGGCACCCCAACCTATATGTCATTTGGCGATTCGGAGAGGAATCCTCCGTCTAGCCCGGCCGCCTCCCGCCAGCACCTGGCTCCCAAGCTCCAGCTTGGGAACTGCCCCCGTTCGGCCGCCTCCCGCCGCCCTCTGGTTCCCAAGCTGCAGCTTGGGAACCGCCCGTGTCCGGCGGCCGACTCCCGCCACCACTTGGTTCCCAAGCTGGAGCTTGGGAACCAGGGAACGTGCACGACATTGGTTGTCTGAAGATCAATAGCGGCCGACGTGCCGTCGGCCGCCAAACTACACGGCTAAACGGCTCTCAGCGGCCTACTCCTACTATTCTATCTAAATCGACAGGCCGAAGTACAGGTAGTTCAGCAAGAACGGGCCGACGATGATCAGCACGGTGGCGATCATCACCAGCACGCCCGGCAGCAGCATCTTCACCCCCGCCTCGCCGGCAATCGCCTCCGCCCGTTGGCTCCGCTTCACCCGCAGCACGTCGGCCTGGGTACGGAAGATCCCGGCCAGCGGGGTTCCCAGCTTCTCTCCCTGGAGGATCGAACCGATGATGCTGGTGATTTCGTCATCTGCCAGCCGATCCCGCATTGCCCGAAAGGCCTCGCCACGCGTCTTGCCCATGTTCATGTCGGCCAACACGCGGCCGAACTCCTCGGCGACCGGGTGGCCCTGGAACTCGTCGCAGGCCTGCTTCAGCGCGGCTGTAAAGGTCGAGCCGGCCTCCATCAGCAGGGTCAGTAAATCCAGCAAGAACGGTATCCGCCGTTTGATCCGGGTCAGCCGGGTGCTGGCCCGGGAGGCCAGACGGCGGCGCAACAGCCAGGCCGTCAAGGGCACCGCGGCCAGGACCAACACCAGCCCGGTCTCCCCAAACCATCTGAAGAAAACGTAGACATAAAGTGGGGTCATCAACAGGGCGAACAGTTCGGCCCGGGCGAGGTATTCTTCGGCCAGCCAGAACCGCGGCAAGCCGGCCGCCTGGATCTCGCGTTGAATCTCCGGCAGGCTCTCGCGAAAAAGTGCCCGATTCGCCCGGGCGAACATCTGGATCACCGGCTGGAAGGTACGGTACAGCGCGTCGAGCCGCCGCAGCTCGCCCATCCGGCTGATATCGTATCGCCACTCGGCCCCCTGCTCGGGATCCTCGCTCCTGAGCGCCCGAAACACCCACCACGCAAGCACCCACACCGCCAGCCCCACCACGATACTGGCCGGCAACAGGAGGCCGGCCCCCGAGGGCATCGCTGCAAACGGCGGAGGCGTCATCATGGCACAAACACTCCCCATCGCGGCTCAAATATCGGGACTCAAGATCACCCGGGCCCAAAGATACGCGACCACGTTCAACACCACCGCGACGATCAGCAGGAGCTGTCCAATCGGTTCGGTAAACAAGGCCGTGGTGTTCTCCTGGTCCACGAAGAAGTAGACCAGCAGGATGATCGGCGGGGCCAAGGCCATGTAGACGGCCGACTTTCGGGCCTGGGCGGTCTCCGACTGGACCTTTCGCTGGAGGCGCTGCATTTCGCGGACCGAGCGGGCGATTCGCTCCACGGTCTCGTTCAACCGCCCGCCGCTTTCGTGGCTGGCCAGCACGGCCGCGGCGAACAGCGTGAAGTTCTCGCTGCGGAGCCGCTGCTTGGCCTCCGTCAACGTCCGCTGAAGCGGTCTGCCCATCTTGTACTCGGCCACCATCTGATGGAACTCGGTGCTAATCGGCCTGGGGCACTGGGAGGCCAGGATCTCCAACGCCTGGCTCAACGACAAACCCGCCTTGACCGCACTGGCCAGGCTGACCATCGCGTCGGCCAACTGGTCCTCGATCTGCCGCCGGCGCCTTTCGGCCAGGCGGTGCAACAGATACCAGGGCGCCGCAACCAGGAATACCGAGATCGGCACCGCGATGATCAGGCTGTCCAGGGCGATCCAGAAACCGAAAAACGTGCAACCGATCGTGATCGCCCAGATGATCAGGTACTTGCGCAAGTTTTGGGTAGAGGCCCGAAGCCGGCGGAGCTTATCGGCCAGGTCCCGCTCGACGGCGTCCAGACCCTGCGCGAAATACCCCCGACAGGAGTAACTCAGCACGGTCACTCCCAGACCAACCAGCAGGCAGCCCAGCCACATGTCGGCGTCGGCGTTCATGGCGAGTTCTTACTCACTCCAAATTCACGCGGCTCCCAAGCCCCCACTGGTTCCCAAGCTCCAGCTTGGGAACCGGGCGTGGGGATGTCAAAATGAGGACGTATTCTTGGACCGCCCCTTACGTGAGATTCTTGCCGGGTGCCGGCGGCGGGGCAGGAATCCTGCCCCTGCCCGCCTGCTCCCGCCCGTACAAGAACTCCAACTCCAACAAGTGCTTTTCGATCAGCGAATCGACGAACGAAGGCAAGTAGCCGGTCGGCCGCAGCGAAGTGCCGTTGCGGAAGTTGAAAATGTCGTTCAGGACAATCTGCTTTTCGTCGGGATCGTAGCGGACCACCTCCGAGACCTGGGTGACCACCCGCGCCCCCCCGGGCATCCGACTGATGTGCACGATCAGGTCCAGCGCCGAGGAGACCTGCCGGTGGATCGAAGCCACGGGCAAGTCGGCCGCCATCAGCACCAGGACTTCCAGCCGCTCGATCACTTCCCGCGCACTGTTGGCATGCACCGTGGTCATCGAGCCGTCGTGGCCGGTATTCATCGCCTGGATCATGTCCAGGGCTTCCGCCCCGCGGCACTCGCCCACCAGGACCCGATCGGGCCGCATCCGCAGGGCGTTCTTGACCAGGTCGCGGACGGTGTACTCCCCGGCGCCCTCGACGTTGGGCGGCTTGGTCTCCAGCGTGACGACGTGTTCCTGATGGAGCCGCAGCTCCGTGGTGTCTTCGATGGTGACGATCCGTTCCTTGAAGGGAATGAAGCTGCTCAACACGTTCAGCAAGGTCGTCTTGCCGGTGCCGGTCCCCCCGCTTACCAGCACGTTGCGGTGGTCGATCACGCAGGCCCGCAGGAACGTCGCCGCCGCGGTGGTGATGCTTGCCAGATCGATCAGGTCGTCCATCGTCAGCCGCTGGGCGGGAAA
>CAZUAM010000343.1:0-7920 GCA_964618095.1 uncultured Planctomycetaceae bacterium
CGCTTCGAGGATCTCTACCGGTCGTTTCTACATTACTTCTCCGTCCGCGGCTTCGAGCTGGCCGAACCGCCGTTTCCGCTAGTGGGCATCGTCTGCAAGGATCAGGCCGAATTCCACCGCTACGCCGCCGAACAACAGGGACCGGTGCCGGCCGGGGTTGTCGGCGTCTATGGGCTGGTCTCCAACCGGATCATCCTCTACGACATGCAAGCCAAGGAGGATTCGGAAAACTGGCAGAAGAACGCCTCGGCGATCATCCACGAGGCCACGCACCAAACGGCGTTTAACACGGGCGTGCACAGCCGTTACACTCCGCCGCCGCTTTGGGTCGCCGAGGGACTGGCCACCATGTTCGAAGCACCCGGCGTCTACGACTCACGCCATTACACCCAGCGAAGCGACCGGATCAATCGTGAGCGGCTTCGGGCGTTCAGGAAATGGGGCGAGCCGAATCACCGCCCGGGGTCCCTGGAGGCCATGATCGCCTCCGACCGACGCTTCCGGACCAACCCGGCGGCGGCCTACGCCGAGGCCTGGGCGCTGAGCTTCTATCTGGTCGAAACGCAGCCCCGCAAGTACGCCAGATATCTCTCCCTGACCGCCGCACATCCGTCGTTTACGGAGTACACGCCCGAGAAGCGAACCTCCGACTTCCGGTCCGTTTTCGGCGGCGATTGGCGGATGCTCCAGGCCCGGTTTGTGCGCTTCATGGCGGGAGTGGAATGAAGCGCTGTTTTCATTCTGTCCGGTAGCATTCGTGGGAACCCATCCCGAAGGCCGATAGTTGATGGCCTCAAGATCGGTCCTCGCTCCCTTTCAACCGTCCCAGCCGTCACAACCGGGCGGCTGCTTTTGACCGCCGTTGGGGCGTAGCGTATAGAAGATATAGGAATCTATTGGTGAACTCCCCCCGAATAGGCGGCGTGATTGAGCTGCCAAGGGCGCTGGATCGGCGTGCCGGACGGCTTTGCACCACGTTGACGATCGAACATTGAGACTACTGCCCAAGTTGCACCTACTGCGCGGACGACACCCGGATGCGGACGCGGCCCCCGGTACGTCTCCGGAACCGGAGCAAATGGAAGCTTCGCCTCCCTCGACATCCCGTACCGAAGACTGGGCCGAACAGTTCGGCCAATCGCTCAATCTTCAGCGCGGCCGGATTCGAGAGTTTCTCGACGCGCAGCAAGAACGGCTCCAGCACGTCGAAGCCGAGCTGGGCCGCCAGCTCCAGCAGTCCGCCGACGAACTGGCCCGAAACCGCGACGAAGTTCACCAAACCGGGGAAGAAGTCCAGCAGCGCTCCGAGCAGCTCACCCGCGAAGCCCAAGCCCTCGAAGCCCTCAAGGAAGAGCTGACCGCCAGGCAGGCAGAATGGGAACAATTCCAGCAGCGAGCCGGCCGCCATCAGGAAGCACTGGCCGAGCAGATCCGGCAGCAGCAGGACCAACTGGACCAGCGCCGCGAGGAACTCGCCAAGCAGCAGTCCGAAATCGACGCCGCCGAGGCAAAGCTCCACCACGACCGGCAAACGTCGGACCTGGCACGCCAAGAGCACCAGGCGGAACTCGAACAACTGGCCGCGCTGCGGGAACAACTCCAGGTCAAGCAGGCCGAACTCGACGCGCGCGGCGAGCAACTTTCCGCCCGCCAAGCCGAAACCGAAACCCAGCGCCGCCGCATCGCCCGCGAGTTCAAGGCCCAGCATGCCGCGCACCTGAAGGAACTCCAGCGCCGCCGCGCCGAACTCCAACAGCGAGACGAGCGTGAGCAGTCGGAGTTGAAGCAGCAGCTTGAAACTGCCCGGGGACAGCAGACGGAGTTGGCAGCCGAGGTCAAAGCGTCCCGGCAGCGGGCCGAGGAGTTGGAGGCCGAGTTGGAGTCGCTCCGCGGCAGATGCGATCAACTCCAGCAGGAGCTGGTCCAGCGACCTGCCGAGGGCGGCCTGGATGCGGAGGCGCTCGGGAACGTGGAAGCGGAGCGGGACGCCCTGCGTACCCGCCTGAGCGAGACGGAAATCCGTCTGGCCGAAGTCCAACGGAGCCTGGCCGAGGCCCGGGAAGCCGGCGCCGAGGGGGCACCGTCCGACGAAGATACCCGGCGCCGTTACGAGATGGCCCTGGAAGATCTCCGCGAGTTGAAGGCCCAGAACGCCGAACTCGAGGAGCAGCTCGCCCGGGCCCGGTCCGCACAGCCACCGGCCCAGCCAGCGGGCGGGACCCTGAACTGGGAAGCCGAAAAGCAGCGCATCCTGGCCGCGCTGGAATCCGACGCAGACGGGGAAGGCGAACCGGCCAAGGCCCGGCGCCTGAAGATCGAGGAAGTGATCCGGGAAACCGATCGGGTGCTGGCCGAGAAGGATCGGGAGTGCAGCGAACTGAAGCAGGTTCTGGAGGACCAGAGCAGCAGCCTGGGTTCAGTGGCAGTGGGAGCGGCGGCCCTGGGGGAAATGCTCGACTCCGACGCGATCGTCCAGGAAGAACGCCAGAAGCTCAGCCACCTCCAGGAGCAGTGGCGCGAAAAGCTCCGCCAGGCCGAAATCGATATCTCCATCGAACGAGCCAAGCTGGCCCGAGAAAAGGCCGAAATCGCTGAAAAGCTCCAAGCAATGGAGAACCGAAGCGACAGGCCGCAGGACGGACCCGGCGACGCGGCCCCGTCCGACAAACCGGTCCGCGGACGCTGGCTGGAACGGCTTGGCCTGAAAGACGCAGAGCAGCAGTAGCCGAGCGTCGAAGGACCATGGAGCTATCTAAGAGCAAATTCCCATTTTGACACACGAACGCCTGGTTCCCAAGCTCCAGCTTGGGAACCCGCGGTGGCTCGCCACGGGCTGTCGGGCCTACTGGCTCTCAAGCTGGAGCTTGGGAACCAGATAGCCGGACGTGGCCTGGAGAAGACGTGGCCTGGAGAAGTCGCCGACCCGAACAATCGACAGGCCGTCCTCCCGCCCATCCGGGACTACCCACCGCCCACAATTCCTTCTTCCAGCACCAGCCGGTACACCGGAAAACCGTAGGCGTGGCGTTTGGAGGAATGATCGAAGGCGGCACAGCCGAACGGAAGCGACTGGCCGGGGACAAACTGCACGTCGGTCGGTCGGCCTTCGACGGGCTCGTGGCCCGTGTCGAGCTTGCGACGGATGTACAATTGCCAGCGCCCTGCCTCGTGCCGCGACAGGCAGCGGACGTCGCCCCGGTCGCCCTGGGCCGCCGCGGCCACGATGCCCGGTACGACGGCCCCCTCCGGGATCCCGGCCAGGATCTTCACGCCCTCCTCGGAGTCGTACTCGACCGCGTCCTCCGTGGGAATGATGCCGTCTCGGACCACCCACGCATCGCGGGGCAGCCAGCCCGGGTGCGTCTGATCTTCTTCGGAGGCGTTCTTCTTGTAGCCGGTGCCCTTGGTCTTGGGGTCACCGTGGCGGCCGACGTCCTTGGCCGAAAAATCGAGCTGCGACCAGTACTTGTCGTCGACCTGGCCACAGGGATCGGTGCGGGTGCTCTTCCAATGCCAGACGTCCACGATCCGGTCAGATCCCTTATACCCGTACGGCCGGCCGCCGCCGGCGTGGCAGGAAAGCGCGCAGCCGAACAGCTCGAAGCGCCAGTCCGACTCTGCGGGAAAGATGAGCGAGAACTTATCCTCGTAGTAGTGGCTCTCGTCGTCGGGGTTGGTCACCAGGTGTTTCCAGCCGTCGGCCGTCCTTCTCCAGGGCATGTAGCGGCGATCTTCGGTCGGGTCGTCCCACTCGGCCAGCACGAACAGCTCCCGGCCGTTGTGCAAGGCCCGCAAGGTCACCTGCGTCCGCCCGCCGTCAAAGCCGATTCCGCCGGCCAGGTCGATCCGCAACGGCTCGACGCCCTCGTCCTCCCAGGGGAGCTTGTCAAGCTCGTCGGTTTCCACGTCGGTGTTGGCGATTCGCTTGGCGGTCAGCTCTCGCCAGGAAGGATGAAACGGCAGGCCGCTCAGGATCAGGCAGGTGGTCAGAAGGACCACGGGGATGAAGTACACCAAGTGCATCCACCGGGCCTCAGCCCAAGGATGAAACGCCGCCACCAGCGCCCGGCGACGCCAGGTCAGCCCTTGCGCCGCGTGCCAGAGGAATCCGATCGGCAGCACGAAAAGCCCCACGAGGAAGTGGACCCACCGGGTGGTCAAATAGACGGCGGCCGGCCCGGGCCAGGTCATCCGCAGCACTCCGCTGACAATCATCGCCAGAGAGCCGAGAAGCAGCACCGCGTGCGTGAGCCGGAACTGGGGCCGGTTTCGCAGGTAAACCCACGAGGCAACCAGCACCACCGGAGCAAAGACCAGCGCAGCCAGCGTGTGGAAAAGGTGCACCCTTCCAGACCAGAAGAACCGGGGCAGCACTCCTCCAAAAAGCGACCACTCCGGCGACGAGACGGCGTGCTGGCTCAGGCCCGTCAGCGCCAGCACCACCAGGCTCGGCCCGAGCAACCAGTGCAGCAATCGAAACAGGTGGGGGTAATGGTCCCGTTTGCAGCCGCCCCCCGACGGCGGGAGCACAGCTAGCTCGGCGTTCTCGTTCGTCATTGACTCTGGTTTCTCCTTGCCAAATGGGGCGGCGGGTTCGTCTCGACGCGACTATGCAACCCCGAGAAGCTACCTCGGTTCCGCGGCAACTTCAATCCCGCAGAGCACCGGCGGCAGGGACTCTGGCTTACCCGGTGCAAGCAACACGCTCAGCTTGTCGGTCACCTCGACGCCGGTGAACTGCCTGACCACTGCACGGTTGGGGCCGCCGGCCAGCTTGACGACGTCGAAGCCCTCCAGGACCCGGTTGTCTTGCAGCCAGACGTCAAACACGCGCTGGCCGGGCCGGAGATCGTCTACCTCGGCGAAGTGCAGCCGCACGGTGTAGTTGCGCGGCTGCGTTTGATGCTTCGCAAGCGTGAGCGTGACGGCCCGAATGCCGCGGACCCCCGAGGCGGCCACCCAATTGAGTGCCCCGCTGCCCGTCCCATCGGTGGGACCTCTTGATGTCCTACCGAATGGGCGGGCCTGGACGTGCGAGCTGTGATAGCGGAAGTAGTCGGCCGACTCCGCGTCGAGCCGGATGGGGATATCGGGCGAGGGCCCGCCGCGGCTGGGGTAATCGAGCCAGAGAGTTCCCGTGGAGGACAGCCGATCGCCCGGTGCGCCAAAGTTGATCCCCACGCGGTGGACCGGTTTGCCGTCCCAGGCGAAGGCGTTGAAGGTCCAGATCTCCACCTCCGGATCGTGGGCCAGCGCCAGCGAAGTCTGGTTCTGGTAACGGCATCCACAGGTTCGGGTGTATTCCGGAGCAGTGAGCAGCCCGCTGGCGACGATCAGGTTGGAGGTGCAACCCGACTTGAACCCGCCGAAGTTTCCGGTCCCCCCGTCATTGGCCAGATCGTAGTAGCCGGCGGCCGCCGAACGGAAGGTAATCAGGTGCTCGCTGGCGATGGCGGTGTTGCAGCCGTAGTTTCGGGTGAACCTCCACGGAAGCGGCGTGCCGGTCAAGGGATGCTCGCGGATCTTAGGCTGGCCGGTCAACAGTGAGTAGGCGGGGCCCTGGGTGATGATCGTGTCGTGGTGCAGCAGGCAGGGCCCGCTGTGTTTGAGCTTGAGGTTCTTCCAAACCACCTGGCCGTCTCTGCCGCGATAGGCGACCATTCCGGTGTCTGCCTCGTCCTTGGCCCGGTCGCGGGAGGCACTTCCGGCCTGGAGCAGCACGTCGTTTTCGGCCGAGTAGTTCAGGAAGGTGCCGAAGACGTCTTGGCCGGTGCTCCAGATCTCCTGGCCGGTGTGGACGTCAAGCGCCATCAGCCGCGGCCGGTAATCAGCCGGCTCCCTGCCACGGCGTCGCAGGACCTCCCGCTTGGCCGGCGATATCCCGTCGATGCAAAAAACCTTCCCCGCCCCCACGGCGACATTGTTGTGGCGAAAACCGTAGCGGGCCTCGCGATCCCAAAGCGGGTTGCCGGTGTGGCGGTTGATGACGACCAAACGCCGGCTGGCCGAAGAGTACTGTACGGGCGACAGCATGTCCCGGACGGAGGCCGGCTGGAACTTGGACTTCTCCTCATCAGAGACCGCTTTCTGACCGGCCTTGGCCGCCGGCGACGGAGTGGGGCTGACCGGCGTGGACGTGGCGACCAGGAGATCTTCCCAGGCGGCGATGTAGCCCCAATCCGGCCGCTGCCCGTCGGGGCCCGGTTCCAGCTTGAACTCTCGCGTCGTTTCGCCGCTTGCCGGGTCCAGCTTGAGGATCGCGTCGCCGTAGGCGACGTACGCTGCACCTTCCAAAGTGACGTAGTTGCTGCCGATCTCTCCGGCGCCGGGCTGATGGCTCGTGATGTCGTAGAAGACCCCCAGGCCGGGCAGTCGTCTCTGCCACAGCAGCCGGCCGGTGTAGATGTCCACGGCGCGGAGCATGTCGCGGCCCTCGATCAGCAGCCGTCCGGCGGCCACCTGCGGCGAGGGGCCGTGGCCGTGACGCGGCAGCACGCCCTCGTTCGACGGCCCGCCAAACCACAACAGCCCCAGCGGGAGCTTCACCCGGCGGTCTTTGGAAACCACGCTTTTTGCCGCATCGGCGTAGTTGTGGGTCCAGTCGGCCGCGCCAGGCAGCGCACCTTCACGCAGCAGCAGCGACCACGTCTTTCCGGCCGGTTTCAATCGGGCACCCTCCAGCCGGGCTTGTTTGACCGGGCCTTCCAGTTGTTTCGCACTAACCTGAAAACAGGCCACGCCGCCGTAGGGCCGCAAGGCGTTGAAGGCGGCGCGGAAAAACGGCCCGCCCCGCTCCAAACCGGCCGCGCGGTGGTCCTCCGAGACGATCAAGCTGGCCAGGTACGGCGGCAGGGGGTACTCGACGGGATCGCCGACGTGGGCGGCCACCCGCGTGCCGTACAGGCCCGCCTCGTCGATCCGACGGCGAAACGCCTCGACCTTCTTCGCGTCCGCATCGATACCGATCAGGTGCAGCTTCGACCCGCGAACCAACGCCTCGGCCAGCCTGCCGGTCCCCAGCCCCAGCATCAGGCAGTAGCCTTCGCTGGCGCGGGTGACTTTGAGAATCCCTTCGGCTTGAGGCGTCCACGGATTGGAGGAGGCTGCTGCCGTCGACTGCAATGTCCCCGGCGGCGTACGATATTGATACGTCTTCGGCTGGTCGCGTTTCCCGCGGCCGAAACAATAGATTCGCCCTTCGACGGTGACCACAAACAGCCTCTCGTCGGCGGCCAACGTGCGATATTCGATGGGCCAGCTGACGTCGGGATACTGCCGTTGCATGAGCCGCCGAATCGCGCGAAAGCAGTCCGGGCCCGCGCTTTCTGGCACGGCATACTCGGTTTCGTTGAAACGCACGTCGCGCACCGACGGAAACACGCGATAGCTGTGATCGATGCGCTCGCCCGCGCGGTCGGACAACTCGCCCGGTGGCTTGTCGGTAGGATCGAGCGATTTTGCGTGTGCCAGATCGTCGGTCGGGTACCAGAAGAACTCAAAGTGCCGGGTTGCGGCGATCCGCTCGTCGAGCCGCGCCAAGCAGGTTTCCATGTCCTCGGTCCACAGCCGCTCGTGCAGGCGGTACGCGGGCAGCAACTGCAGCCGCACGGCGGTGATTACACCCAGTGCGCCGAGCGAGACCTGGGCGGCAGCGAAGTCCGGACCGTCGGCATCCACGTCTACCTCGCGCAGATGTCCGCGGCCATCGACCAGTCGCAGTCCAACGAGCTGCGTCGATAGGTTGCCCAGGTCGCGACCCGTGCCATGCGTGCCGGTGGAGATTGCGCCGGCGATGGCCTGGACGTCGACGTCGCCCTGGTTTGCCAACGCCATATCATGCTCGAGCAAGGGGGCGCCCATGTCTTTGATTTTGGTGCCGGCGCGGATCGTGGCCTGGAGCTTCGCGCGGTCTGCCGATTC